>CAZMUW010000031.1:0-9738 GCA_964569645.1 uncultured Desulfobacteraceae bacterium
TCAAGCCTCAAAAAATCCACCTAATTTCAATAAGTTGTAGAGTTTCCGAGACGTTAAATCAGGGTGTATATTCTCTGAAAATCAATGAGCTATTAGTGCCGCCAAACCCAAAAGAATTGGATAGGACGGTTCTCGCCCTTGCCTTTCTGGCCCTGTTTGGGACGTAGTCAAGATCGCATTCAGGATCTGGAAATTCATAATTGATAGTTGGGGGAATAAGGCCATTTTTTATGGTCAGAATGGAATATATTGCCTCTACAACCCCTGCACCACCTAAAAGATGACCTGTCATCGATTTGGTAGAGCTTATAGGAACCTTGAATGCATACTCACCGAAGATGGATTTTATCCCCTTTGTCTCTGAGATATCATTCAATTTTGTGCTTGTTCCATGTGCATTTATGCAATCAATATCAGTAGGATTTAATCCTGCATCTTTCAGCGCTGCATCCATACACAGGCTTGCCCCTATTCCTTCAGGGTCAGGGGCAGTGAAATGATAGGCATCTGAGGACATGCCATAGCCAATTATTTCAGCATAGATATCTGCACCCCTCTCAAGTGCATGACTTAATTCTTCTAAGATAATGATACCACCACCTTCTGACATTATAAAACCATCCCTTTCTCTATCAAATGGCCTTGATGCCTTCTCTGGTTCATCATTTCTTGTTGAAAGGGATCGCATAGAGGTAAATCCTCCTAAGGCCAAAGGGGTTAAAACCGCTTCTGATCCACCAGTTACCATCGCTTCGGCCGCCCCCCTCTGAATGATCTTAAATGACTCACCAATGGCATGAGAGCTGGCAGCACATGCTGTTTCTATCGTGATATTTGGACCTCTAAGCCCGAAGTCGATAGATATCCGGCCTGCGGCCATATTGGCAATTATACTAGGTATAAAAAAGGGGCTTATCCTTCTTGGCCCCTTTTCTAAAAGAACACTGTGATAATATTCAATGGTGCTCAATCCACCCATACCGGAACCTGTCACACACCCTACCTGATGATTGTTGTTTGGTGTTATCTTGAGCTTTGAATCTTCGATGGCTATCCTGGCTGAGGCTATAGCATAGTGAATGAAGATATCAAGGTGTTTGGCATCCTTTGAGGCAAGAAAATCCTCAGACCTAAAACCCTTGATCTCACCAGCAATCCGGCAAGGAAATGAGGAGACATCAAATTTGGTAATAGGCCCTATCCCGGATTTGCCACTTGAGACAGCCTCCCAATTTTCCTCCACCCCGATACCAAGGGGCGTAACCATCCCTAACCCTGTAATAACAACTCTCCTGGCCATCTTAGTATTCTCCTTAATCATTCAAAGAGAGCTTACCCTGTACTCTTTTCAATATATTCAATAGCGTCCCGAACAGTAGCAATCTTTTCGGCCTCCTCGTCAGAAATAGAGACGCCAAATTCCTCTTCCATGGCCATAATCAATTCTACCTGATCGAGGGAGTCTGCACCCAGATCATCAACGAATGATGCTTCAGAAACCACATCTTCCTTATTAACCTCAAGCTGCTCACAAATAATCTTTATTATCTTCTCCTCAACCGACATGTGCACCTCCATAAGTTGTTTGTTAAATAACCTTACATATAAAGACCACCATTTACATGAATAACCTGTCCTGTAATATAAGTTGCACTAGCGGAAGCTAACCAATAAACCGTTTCGGCCACCTCATCAGGCTCGCCAATCCTACCCATAGGAATCTGGGCCAGAAAGGTTTCCCTTACCTTATCAGGAAGCTTTTGTGTCATCTCTGTATTAACAAAACCTGGTGCTACAGCATTAACTGTAATGCCTCTGTTAGCCAATTCCCTTGCAATACTCTTACTGAAACCAATTATGCCTGCCTTGGAGGCTGCATAGTTGGACTGCCCAATATTTCCAATCTGTCCAACTACAGATGAAATATTTATAATCCTGCCGCTTCTCTCTTTTATCATTGACCTCGCTACCGCCTTAGTACAATTAAAGACGCTTTTAAGATTAACTTCAAGCACCTCGTCCCATTGGTTAGCAGACATCCTCATCAGAAAAGCGTCCCTTGTTATCCCGGCATTATTAACCAATACATCCACCTTTTGAAACTCTCTTACTACCTTCTCAAAAAATTCCTCAACAGCCCCAAAGGAAGAAACATCAAGCTTCTCTGCCTTTGCCTCCACATCCATTTTACCAAGAAGCCCTAATGTCTCATTTGCTTTAAGGTCATCTGGGTCATAGTGCACAAATATTATTCTTGCACCTTCTCTGGCAAACCTGAGGCAAACTGCCCGGCCAATCCCACTGGAACCCCCGGTTACAACCACTATCCTTTTTGATTCAGGCAATTTTACCCTCACCCTTTGAGGTCTTTACTTACCTTTTGACTGAAATTTAGCCAGCCCTTCCTCCAGCCGATCTTGAACATGGTTACTGACAAAATCTGCAGCTATTCTAATAGCATTCTTTATAGCCTTAGGGGAAGAACTGCCGTGACATATAATTCCAACCCCCTTAATCCCTAAAAGAAGGGCGCCACCATACTCTGCATAATCAAAATTCCTTTTAAAGTTTTCAAATGCCTTTCTACCAAGCCAGAAACCAAGTTTAGAGATAAGGCCCCTGGACATCTCTCTTTCAAACATGATACCCATAGCCTCGGCCATTCCCTCAGTCAATTTAAGTGCTACATTACCCACAAATCCGTCGCTAACGATTACCTGTACATCCCCAGAAAAAATATCCCTTCCTTCAACATTCCCAAAAAAATTAAATGGGCCTTTTTTTAATAAATCGTGGGCTATCCTGACCTGCTCATTACCCTTACCCCCCTCTTCGCCAATACTCAATAACCCAACCTTTGGATTATTGATATTAAGGAATGAGCGGTAAAAAATATCACCCATAACCCCGAATTCAAAGAGCTGCCGGGGCCTGGTGTCAACATTGGCTCCCACATCGATCAAGACAACCTTTCCCTTGGCACCGGGAAAAATCCCGGCCAGGGCCGGTCTTTCAACGCCTTTTATCCTTCCAAGAGTAAGGACAGCAGCCCCTACAGTGGCACCGGAATTTCCGGCACTGACAACTGCCTCAGCCTTACCTCTTTTTACAAGATCAAAGGCCACCATGATAGAGGCATCCTTCTTCTGTCGCAGAACCTTTAGAGGTGATTCATCCATGGCTACCATCTGGGAGCAATGATGAATCTGGATCCTGTTACCTATATTTCCCCCTTTACTTAGCTCCTTGCGGATGAGGTTTTGATCCCCTACTAAGGTAATATTCACCCCCAATTCAGAGTGCGCCCAAAGGGCACCTTGAACGATCACTTCAGGGGCATAGTCTCCTCCCATTGCGTCTAAAGCAATATTCAAATTAACCCTCTTCCTTTTTGACTATTACTTTACCCTTATACGTACCGCAATTCATGCATACGTGATGGGGAAGAACAGGTTCATGACATTGAGGACAAGATGAGATGTTGGGCATCTGTAGGTGATGATGCGATCTCCTCTGATCCCTCCTCGATCTTGATGTTTTCCTCTTAGGTACAGGCATAATATTGTCTCCTTAGTCTTGTCATTGGTCATTATACATAATTCCTCCCAACGGACAACTGACAACTATCAACGGACATTAGCAGATGTTTCATATCTTGATGAACACGAACACCTTTTCATATCCAAATTACACCCACATATAGGGCAAAGTCCTTTGCACTCCATATGTACAAAGAGTCTTCATGGGTACATTAAGAATAAGTTGCTCTTTTATTATCTGATCAGGGTCCAAAAGGTTGCCATCAATGAAATCGAGACTAAGCTCATCTTCTGATAGCTCAACCTCCAATTCTCCTTTATATGGAGATATTGACAGATATATCCTAAAATCTTTTGTTAAATCCCAGCTATAAGGCTCAAGACATCTGTCACATCTCAAAAGCAATCTGGCAGATAAAGAACCCTCTACAACAATCTTTTTCCCGGCTGGATATATCTTAATCCAGGCAGAAAGCCGGCCTCCAAGTCCCACGATCCGATCCTTATCAAGATCTGGCTTCCACCAATCTGGTTTAAGTATAAGATCTGTTCTTTTACCCTCTAAAGGGATATTTGTCAAATCGATTTTCATTTAAGGCCAAAGTCTAAAATAAATACTGTTAGCTAATTAAGATTTGCTTTTATATCCAGCACTTCTTTTTGTCAAGAAAATTTCTTATCTACAAAAGAAGGAATTCTTCATAACGCCCTCTTTCACTGTGACGGATTCCTTTTCATTGGAATTCCCACCAGTGTCTTGGCCAGTTTGATCTTTTTATCCAGGTCTCCCTCTCTGAAGATCATTATCCTCTGGGCCTGTGGTGAGCCTGCCCCGTGCATGGACTCCACCAGGGCCGTGCCTCCAGTCATGGCCTCGATGAGCCGAGCGATCTTGATGCGATCCTTCCAGGGGATCCCTTCAACCCCTGAGAAATATTTCTTAACCAGGTGCCCCACATCCTCGCTTTCCAGGTCGTACTGGCTTGGGAGGGTTGCGATAAAACCCCCTGCCAAGTCTAAAGCCAACCGGGCCACCTCAAAATGCAAACGTGTGACATTCTGCTTGCAGACGTTTGCCAGCATGGTATCCACCATGTATGCCCCAGAGGGTGTCGGCCAGCCCTCTGCTGAACACGCGATGGAGGAGCTATACAGGGTCTCGCAAAGGTGAATCATCTCTGTGACCTTGTCCCGAACGTGGGAGGCCCTGGCCGTTCCCTGAATCTGGGTCAGATAGCTCACAGCCCCTATTAAGACATCCATCAGACCGGTCTTGCAGGCACCGTAATTGGCCCGGTGGTGTGCAGCGAACCGATAAACAATAGCCGGGGTAAATTCCGTTTGGCCATCCATAAAGATTCTGTCAGTAGGCACAAAGACGTCTTCGAAGGCAATAACAGCCTCCCCGCCTACGGCCCCAAATGATGGCTTACCCACATCAATCCGTTCCCTCTTGTCGCGTCGATCATCACTGGCCTGGCGTCCGAAGATCATGGTCACCCCAGGGGCATCCACGGGCAGTGAGCATATCACCGCATAATCCTTAGAGCGTTCATCCATGGCCGTGGTGGGCATAATCAAGATCTCGTGGGAGTTAACCCCACCGGTCATGTGAAGCTTGGCCCCTCGTATGAGGATACCGTCGGCCCGACGATCCACTATATGAACGTACTGGTCCGGGTCTGCCTGGTCAGCCGGGCCCCTGGATCGGTCCCCCTTGGGATCGGTCATGGCCCCAACCACCATGAGGTTTTCGTCCTGTATGTAGGTCAGCCATTTTTTGAACCGCTCAAAATGCCTGGTTCCGCATTTCTGGTCGATCTCATAGGCTACAGAATAGGTGGCATTGATACCGTCGTGCCCTACACAACGCTGGAAGCAGGTGCCCGTTTTCTGGCCGAGGACCCTGAAGAGCTTGATTTTCTTGATCAGGTCCTCAACACTCTGGTGCACATGGGTGAAACGGCTGATGGTCCGGCCGGTGATATGGGACCTGGTTGTGGCCAGGTCCCGGTATTCTTTTGAGCTTGCCAGGGCATAGGTCATGGCCGCTGCCCGAACATGAGGGGCCGTAGCTGGATGCCGGGTTACATTCTCAATCCTTTTTCCCTTATAGTAAATAATTGGGCTTAATTCTCTCAGACTTTTGATATACTCAGCGCCGTTTTTTAGTTTCATCCTGATCACTCTCCTTTGCTAACTAAGTGAATAGTATAGGAAATCCCATTTTTTACCCCCCCAATAACCCTCCCTCTTAAAGGGGGAGGACAGGGTGGGGGTGATAACTTGAACGGATTTCTTCTTAGAACCAGGTATTTCCATCCCTCATGCTATATGGTGCAGATAAAAGCGCAAGCGTGGCTCGTCTACTCTTACTCTATCTAAGCCTGGCTATTCTATCAAGCAAAATAATCGTTTGACCAATTCCAAGGAGCCTCTAACCTGGGGTCAAGCCGGAGTATGGAAAAATTATGGTTACCAGGAGTTTCGAGCTAAGTGCTTCGACTCGCAAATACAGTGACGTATTCTGATAATTTACCTCGGAGAGTTTGCTCACTCAGCACTAAGTCCTGAGTGAATAACTTCGTCATCGAACTTATGAATCGAAGGACTAAGTTCAACCTTTGCCAATAGATTCCTTAGCTAACAGAAGGTTTCTTCTTTTACCTCCACTTGAATTGCTGAATAGAAAGTAGTAAGGTTGGAAGTAAGATGAAAACAAAACAGATATTTGAGGCATATAACAATTAAAATCCATCTCCATGAGTAGTAGTTTTGATTGTTGATGATGGGTATTATTAGGGAAGACCCTCGGTTTGCTTCCATATAAGATAGAGAAAAGCATACCACCATGAATTGTGAAATAGTGACTATAGGCAGTGAGCTCTTACTTGGCCAGATCACAGACACCAATTCATCCTATCTTGCTCGCGAGCTCAATCTTATTGGAGTTAACATAGCCTTTCACACTACCGTAGGAGACAACTATACTCAAATAAGGGATGTCCTCTCCCAGGCAATGAAGAGAACGGATCTCGTTATGACCACAGGTGGCATTGGGCCTACAGAGGATGACCTCACAAGAGAGGTGATAGCAGATCTGGCAGGTGTCCCGCTTACATTCAAAGAGGAATTGATGGATCAGATCGAATCAATTTTCAGACGTTTTGGTTACAGGATGCCAGAAAACAATAGAAAACAGGCCTTCATACCTGATGGGGCCATCCCAATCCCCAATGAAGCAGGAACAGCTCCCGGGTTTATTGTAGAGAAGGGATCAAAGTCAATTATTGCCCTCCCTGGAGTACCAAAAGAGCTAAAATATATCCTAAACAAAGAGGTAGTCCCTTACCTGAAGAAACGTTTTCACCTTGATCAGGCGATGATTACCACCAGGGTCTTGAAGGTAACCGGTATGGGTGAGAGTAAGGTAGATAGCCAGGTACATGATCTTATTAACGATACCTCCAATCCAGCTGTTGGCATTCTGGCCTCACCAGGTGATATAAGTATCAGGATAACGGCCTATGCAAAAAGTGCAAAGGAGGCTGAGGATCTTATCCGGCCAATCGAGCAGGAAATCAGATCACGCCTGGGAATTACAATATATGGTATTAATGAAGATACCCTCCATGGGGTGGTCACAGACCTTCTGAATAAAAGAGGAGATAGCCTAAGTGTTATAGAGACCTTTTCTGGAGGGGAACTAACGGTGAGACTACAAAGCTCCCCATCATCCCCGCTAAATCAAAGTATTGTGATAGGAAAAAGGGAGCAGATTCCCTCTTTCTTGAATAAGAGAGGTCCTGCTGTTGATATTAATAGGGAGACGGCCGAGACCCTGGCCAAAAAGATAAAAGAGAAGGGAAATAGCTCATTTGGTTTAGCTCTCCTGGGAACAATAGATTCAGCTGAAAATGGTTATGAGGTAGATGCTCATGTCGTAGTTTCCGGTGAAGGTATCAGCAGGAGCTATGACTGGAGAATGGGTGGTGATATCCCTACCCTTCAGAGCAGGGGTGCCACCATAGCCTTAAATACCTTGAGGTTAGCCCTAATCTCCTGATATTATTAGTTTGCAGGGATCAGTAGTCAAGGCCTAAGGAGAAAAAGTTCGTTGCTGGTTTTCTCATTTTAATCCTTGCAACCAGTAACGAGTAACCAGTAACTAATAACGAGATAGCGAGGTGATAAAGATGATACGTCAACCAGCAGTAGCTAATCAATTTTATCCAGGAAGGGAACCCGATCTTAAGAAAGATATCTCCGGCAGGATTAAAGAGGCTCAAAAAAAGGAAAAGGTGCTGGCATTGGTATCTCCCCATGCCGGCTACATGTACTCAGGCAATGTTACCGGGGCTGTCTTTTCCATGGCCGAGATTACCGAGGATGTAATAGTTATGGGTCCCAATCACCATGGTGCCGGGGCACCATTTGCTGTTATGGCGCATGGGAAGTGGAAGATGCCAGGGGGTGATATTGCCGTAAATGAAAAACTGGCCAATCTTCTGATTGAAGAATCAAGGTGGTTAAGTGCCGATAATCAGGCCCATATAAAAGAACACTCTGTGGAGGTACAATTACCATTTATTCAATACATCAGGTCTGACGTTGAATTTGTTCCTGTGGTTCTTGGCAGAGCTGACTTTGAGACATGTGAAGAAATAGGTATGGCCATAGCCAGGGCTATAAAGAGGTATGGCAAGCCTGTCGTCGTCATAGCCAGCACAGACATGACCCACTATGAATCTCAGGAAATTGCCAGGCAGAAGGACCAATTAGCAATAGATAGGATCCTCTCCTTAGATCCAGCCGGTCTTTTAGACACGGTTAACAGGAATAATATATCTATGTGCGGTGTAATACCAACGACAATAACCCTGGTAGCAGCTAAGGAGCTGGGTGCAACTAAGGCAAGCCTGATAGCCTATGCCACATCCGGAGATGTCAGTGGGGATTATAGCTATGTTGTAGGCTACGCCGGATTTACCATCCAATAATAGCAATTTTGGAAACGGACATTCTGGAAGAAGTATTACGCGCCGAAGAGCGCATTCGACCACATATCCGGCAGACGATACTGGAATATTCCCCCTTTCTCAGCCAGCCTGGAGAGGCGAATATCTATTGCAAGCTGGAAAATTTACAGCATACAGGCTCATTTAAGGTGCGTGGGGCGATGAATAAGCTGTTGTCACTGACTGCCGGGGAGCGGGCGCGTGGCGTTGTGACCGCATCAACGGGTAATCACGGCATGGCAGTGGCATGGAGCCTAAACAAGCTCAATGCATCAGGCATCATCTTTGTGCCTGAGAATGCCACCCCTTCCAAGATCCAGGCAATTGAACGGATAGGGGCAGAGGTACGCTATTTTGGCCAAGACACGGTCGACACCGAAGTCCACGCCCGGCAATACGCTGCCCAAAACCATTTGACTTACGTGCCGCCTTATAACGATCTACAAGTCGTCGGTGGGCAAGGAACGATTGGCGTTGAGCTGGCACGTCAGCTCGACCAAATAGACGCCGTGTTTGTCTCACTCGGCGGCGGCGGACTGATTTCAGGCATTGCGGGTTATCTCAAATCCGTTCATCCCGGCGTAGAAATCATCGGTTGCTCGCCGGAAAATTCTCATGTCATGATTCAATCGGTGAGAGCAGGTGAAATATTAGATTTGCCGTCGCTTCCCACCTTGTCCGACGGCACGGCTGGGGGAGTCGAAGCGGGCTCGATTACCTTTGAGCTGTGTTGTATATTGGTGGATGAGTACGTGACGGTTACAGAATATGAAATCAAAGAAAGTCTGCTGCTGTTTGTGCAAACGCACCACATGCTCATTGAAGGATCAGCGGCCGTTTCTATCGCCTCGTATCTGAAAATACGCAGGCGCTTTGCAGGTAAAAACGTGGTCATTATCATCTGCGGGGCAAACATCAGTCCCGAGATGCTGAAAAAGGTTTTGTGATAAAAGCCCAGTATTCCCTGGCCCAGACCTGAGATGCAGTGCCGGCATTCCATGGGTAGCCTTTCGGAAACAGTACAAGGAAGAAAATATTTTCCACGCAAGTCGCACCAGGGCGGGCCATCATTCCAATTGCGGAGCGGAGCGGAGCTAAGTTCATAGTTAGGCGATCATATCTAGAGATCAAGTTAAGTGCCTAAAGTTTAAAGTGCCTAAAGTTAAAGGAACAAAAATGAC
>CAZMUW010000032.1:0-9457 GCA_964569645.1 uncultured Desulfobacteraceae bacterium
TATATAATATAGCTAAGCATTGCATGCCAGGTCTGGGCCAGGGGCACAAAGACACCAATTTTCAATTTTCAATTGTTTGTGACTTTGTGGTTGAACTATTACGATTTAATTAAGATTGATAAGGAGATCGTAGTGTGAATAAAGCAGATAATGTAAGTGATTATTCAAGAAAAAACTTTGGGAGAATAAAGGCTATCCTTGATATACCCGATCTTATAGATGTGCAAAGAGACTCTTATGAGCGTTTTTTGCAAAAGGATGTTCCTGCTGAAAAGCGCAGAGACATTGGACTTCAGGCAGCATTCAAAAGTGTTTTTCCCATTCATGATCTAAATCGGACATGTTCGCTGGAATTTGTCAGGTATTTTTTTGAGGATATAAAATACGATGAGGAGGAATGTCTCAAGAAGGGGATGGCCTATGAGGCGCCAATAAAAATAGTTGTTCAACTCCTGGTGTTTGATCTTGATAATGTCGCTGGCAGTAGAAATATCCGGGATATTAAGGAACAGGAAATATATTTTGGTACCTTACCAATGATGACCGAGAGAGGAACCTTTATCATTAATGGTGTAGAGAGGGTAGTTGTTAGTCAGCTTCACAGGTCTCCAGGTGTCTTTTTTGATAATGATAAGGGAAAGACACACCCCAGCGGGAAACCTCTTTATTCTGCCAGAATCATCCCCTTACGGGGTTCATGGATTGACTTCGAATTTGATTCCAAGGATAACCTTTTCGTTAGAATTGACAGGAGGAGAAAGTTTCCAGCGACCATTCTTGTAAAGGCCTTTGGCTATTCCGAAGATGAAATCCTGGGCTATTTTTATAACATAGAGAAGATATTAGTCGATAAAGGCTCTTTTAGGTGTATATTGGATCTAAATAGCCTTCAGGGACAAAAGATAACTGAAGATATAATTGACCCAAAAAGCGAGAAGATTTTAGCCAGAAAAGGTGAGAGATTTAGTAAAAGGTTATACAAAAAACTTATTGATATCGGTCTAAAAGAGATACCCGTGAGCTCAAATTATCTCCAGGGAAGGATTGCTGCGCATGATATAGTTGATCCCCAGACAGGAGAAGTTTTAGCGAGAACCAACCAAGCTTTTGAACAGGAAAATTTAGAGATTATACAGGAGAGGGATATTGGGGAGATTGAATTATTAGTTTTAGACTCTCCTGAGACTAATACATCTATAAGAGATACTATGCTTTTAGACAAGGTTATTACCACTGATGATGCTGTTCTGGATATTTACCGAAAGCTAAGGCCAACAAGCCCACCTACACAGGAGATGGCCCATGATTATTTTAAAGGACTCTTTTTTAATCCTTCTACCTACGATCTTTCCCAGGTAGGTCGCTTGAAGATGAATTATAGGCTCAACCAGGATGTTCCCCTTGAGATATGCACATTAAGAAAAGAGGATATCATAGAGACGGTTAAAGAACTGGTAAGGTTAACTATTACAGAGGGTACCGTTGATGATATAGATCATCTGGGAAATCGCAGGGTTAGATCAGTAGGAGAGTTATTGGAAGAAGGATATAGGGTTGGACTGATTAGGATGCAGAGGGCTATTAAAGAGAGAATGAGCCTGCAGGATGTTGACACCTTAATGCCTCGTGATCTGATTAATTCTAAGCCTGTCTCTGCTGTAATCAACGAGTTTTTCGGATCAAGCCAGCTATCCCAATTTATGGACCAAACTAATCCATTGTCAGAGATAACTCACAAAAGGCGCTTGAGTGCACTTGGTCCAGGAGGATTAACCAGGGAAAGGGCTGGGTTTGAGGTCAGAGACGTACATCCAAGCCACTATGGTCGGATATGCCCCATTGAAACGCCTGAAGGGCCAAATATTGGTTTGATTGTTTCCCTAAGCACCTATTCTCGTATAAACGATTTTGGTTTTATAGAGACACCCTATAGGAAAGTTGAAGATGGTGTTGTTGCAGATAACATAGAGTATTTAACAGCCATGGATGAAAAGGGATATCCAATCGCGCAAGCTAATGAGCCACTTAATTCTGACGGTCGTTTTGTTGGGGATATGGTAGGTGCCAGAAAAGGTGGTGAGGCATGTCTGGTCTCCGCTAAGGAGGTTAAGTATATGGATGTTTCTCCAAACCAGTTGGTAAGTATTGCTGCATCATTAATCCCTTTTTTAGAGCATGATGATGCCAACCGGGCCCTCATGGGTTCCAATATGCAGAGACAGGCCGTACCTCTTTTGCAGGCTAAGGCTCCACTTATTGGAACCGGAATTGAAAAAATTGTAGCAAAGAACTCAGGTGTAGCTATTATAGCCAGGAGAGACGGGATTGTTGAAAGCGTCGATGCCTCTCGTATAGTTATTCGATCAGAGAGAGAGGAGGAGGGTGTTGAGATTTATAAGTTACTAAAATTCAGGCGCTCTAACCAGAGTACCTGTTACAATCAGAAGCCGATCGCAAAAAAAGAGGCCAGGGTTAAAAAGGGCCAAATTATTGCAGACGGCCCTGCTATGGAGAAAGGTGATCTTGCCTTAGGCAGGAATGCAATAGTAGCCTTTCTTTCGTGGGGTGGGTATAACTTCGAAGATGCAATATTAGTAAGTGAAAGGTTGGTACGGGAAGATATCTTTACTTCCATACATATGGAAGAGTTCAGTGTTTTGGCAAGAGACACCAAACTCGGACAAGAGGAGATTACTCGAGATATACCCAATGTGGGAGAGGAGGCCCTAGAGAAACTTGATGAAAGCGGTATTATACGTTTAGGGGCTGAAGCAGGACCTGGCGATATCTTAGTTGGCAAAGTTACCCCCAGGGGTGAGACTCAATTATCACCAGAAGAAAAGCTTCTGCGCGCTATCTTTGGTGAAAAAGCAGGCGATGTGAAGGATACTTCACTAAGGATCCCGCCTGGTGTAGAGGGTATAGTTATTGATGCCCAGGTATTTTCTCGTAAAGGCATAGAAAAAGATGAAAGGACAAAGACCATTCAAGCTACTGAGATCAGTCAGTTAACAAAGGATAAGGAGGATGAGATCGGGGCTATAAGAAGAAATGCCCAGGAGAATTTGACGGCCATCTTGGAGGGAAAACGCCTTAAATCAGATCTGAAGCATAAGGAGACAGGTGAGATTTTAATAGAAAGGGGTCAGCTTATTGATCAAGAATGTTTGAAGGGGATTCCTATAGATTATTGGCAGGGGGCGAATATTGAGGCCGAAATGGAAGTGATTGAGAGGATGGAATCAATAGTCTTAAGGTATCGCCGGCAGGTTGAAGAATTACGTAAGCTTTTTCAGGAGAAGATAAAAAGGTTAGATATGGGTGATGAATTAGCGCCTGGTGTAATTAAGATGGTAAAGGTGTTTATAGCTGTCAAGCGAAAACTGTCCGTTGGTGACAAGATGGCCGGCCGCCATGGAAATAAGGGCGTGATTTCCATAATACTCCCTGTAGAGGATATGCCGCATTTTGCTGATGGTACCCCGGTAGATATAGTTTTGAATCCTCTTGGTGTTCCTTCCAGGATGAATGTGGGGCAGATTTTAGAGACCCATCTTGGTTGGGCTGCCCATGAGCTTGGGCGCCAGATAGGAGAGCTGGTGGACAACTTGAGAGATGAAAGTTTATTAAGAAACAAGTTGAGAGAGATCTATTCTAAAGAATATGATCAGATGTTTGCTGGAGTTTCGGATGAAGAACTTAAGACAAATGCTACTTATATGCGGGATGGTATACATATGGCTACACCTGTCTTTGATGGGGCAAAAGAAGAGGAGATAATAGAGTGTTTAAAGAAGGCAGGGTTACCTCTTAGCGGTCAAACGATTTTGTATGATGGTAGAACAGGGGAGCCTTTTGATCAACCGGTAACTGTTGGTATAATGTATATGATGAAGCTCCATCACCTGGTAGATGATAAGATCCATGCTCGCTCCATTGGTCCATATTCTTTAGTTACTCAGCAGCCCCTTGGTGGTAAGGCCCAGTTTGGAGGTCAACGCTTGGGTGAGATGGAGGTTTGGGCAATGGAGTCTTACGGAGCGGCATATTCATTGCAAGAGTTTTTGACTGTCAAATCGGATGATGTAGCGGGTCGAACACGGATGTATGAAAAGATTGTAAAGGGAAATAATCTTTTAGAGGCAGGACTGCCAGAGTCCTTCAATGTTTTGGTAAAAGAACTTCAGAGTCTCGGTTTAGAAGTAGAGCTAAACGAGGATGGAGAGTCTGAGGCCCTCTTAGATTATAATAAACAGAATTAAGAAAGGAGAAAGCCTTGGAAGATTTGTATGGTTTTTTTACAAAACCAAAGGATCCCTTAAGCTATAATTCGATGCAGATCTCTATAGCCTCACCTGAGAAGATAAGAGAGTGGTCTTATGGCGAGGTTAAAAAACCTGAAACCATTAATTATCGAACCTTTAAACCTGAAAGGGATGGATTATTTTGTGCAAAGATCTTTGGTCCTCCAAGGGATTACGAGTGCCTTTGTGGAAAATATAAAAGGATGAAACACAGGGGAGTGGTATGCGAGAAATGTGGTGTAGAGGTCACACACTCTAAGGTTCGAAGACAGAGAATGGGTCATATTCTATTAGCTTCACCGGTGGCACACATCTGGTTTTTAAAATGTATCCCCTCCAAGATCGGTTTGCTTTTAGATATGACTCTTAAGGCGTTAGAGAAGATATTTTACTTTGAGAATTATGTGGTTATAGATCCAAAAGATACACCTCTCACCAAAGGTGCATTGTTGGCAGAGGAGCAGTATTTAAAGGCCAGAGAGGATTATGGAGACGGATTTGAGGCCGGAATGGGAGCTGAAGCTATTCAAAGGATACTCAAAGGTATAGACTTAGATAAGCTTGCACCCAAATTAAAGGGTGAGATACTTAGTACCAAATCAGATGCAAAAAGGAAAAAACTTTCAAAACGTCTCCGGATAGTCGATGCCTTTAGATCCTCCAAGAATAGACCAGAGTGGATGATAATGGATGTTATCCCTGTTCTACCACCAGACCTAAGGCCTTTGGTTCCTTTAGACGGAGGGAGATTTGCTACCTCAGATCTCAATGATCTTTACCGCAGGGTTATAAATAGGAACAATAGACTGAAACGCCTTTTAGAGTTAAATGCCCCTGATATTATAATTAGAAATGAAAAAAGGATGCTACAGGAGGCTGTGGATGTCTTGTTTGATAATGGCAGAAGGGGTAAGACTATTACTGGCGCAAATAAGAGGCCATTGAAGTCATTGAGTGATATGCTTAAGGGTAAGCAGGGTAGATTTAGACAAAATTTACTCGGAAAGAGGGTGGATTATTCAGGACGATCAGTGATTGTAGTAGGTCCTGATTTAAGGTTACACCAATGTGGACTTCCAAAACAGATGGCTTTAGAACTCTTTAAGCCATTTATATATAATAAGCTGGAGGAAAAAGGTCTGGCAGCTACCCTGAAGAAAGCTAAAAAATTGGTTGAAAATGAGACACCAGAGGTATGGGACTGCTTGGATGAGGTAGTTAAGGAACACTGTATTTTGCTTAATAGGGCACCTACTCTTCACCGGCTCGGTATGCAAGCATTTGAGCCTGTCCTTATTGAAGGTAAGGCTATTCAACTTCATCCATTGGTTTGCACTGCCTTTAATGCTGATTTTGATGGTGACCAGATGGCTGTTCATGTTCCTCTTTCTATCGAGGCCCAGACTGAAGCCAGGGTACTAATGCTATCTACGAACAATATCCTCTCCCCAGCCAATGGTGAGCCTATAATTGTTCCAACCCAGGATATTGTATTAGGTATCTATTATATGACCAGAGAGAGGCCATTTTGCAAAGGTGAAGATAGGATTTTTGCTAATCCTCAAGAGGTTAGGATGGCCCACGACGCTGGTGAGTTAGACCTGCATGCCTCCATAAGGGTTAGGATTAATGGCCAGATTATCAGGACAAATACGGGAAGGGTAATCCTTTACGAGATCTTTCCAAAGGAGTTACCTTTTGAAATGGTGAATAGGGTATTAACCAAGAAGGAGCTTAAGGATATTATTAACGAATGTTATCGTTCCTTAGGCACTAAGGCAACAGTTATTTTAGCGGATAGGCTTAAGGATATAGGATATAAGTATGCTACCATTTCCGGTATTTCTATATCGAGTAAAGATATGGTTACCCCAAGAAGAAAACATGAAATTATAGATGAGGCCGAAGGTGAGGTAAAAAAGATTGAAAGGCAATATAGTGATGGTTTGATTACCGACGGTGAAAAATACAATAAAGTAGTTGATATCTGGACAAAGGCTACAGAGTCAATTTCCTCTGAGATGATGGATGAAATGGCTGTAGAGGAATTGATGGGTCAAGATGGAAGGGGAAAAGAGGGTGCTAGCTTTAATCCAATATATATGATGTCTGACTCCGGTGCCAGGGGTAGTAAGGATCAGATGAGGCAGCTGGCAGGAATACGGGGCTTAATGGCAAAACCCTCCGGAGAGATTATCGAGACACCCATTACTGCAAATTTCCGCGAGGGTTTGACAGTTTTGCAGTATTTTATCTCTACCCATGGTGCAAGAAAGGGGTTGGCTGATACGGCGCTGAAAACGGCTAATTCAGGATATCTGACTCGCAGATTGATAGATGTATCCCAGGATGCCTGTATTATAGAGGAAGATTGCGGTACTATGGATGGGATCTGGGTAGAGTCATTAATTGAGGCTGGTGAGGTGATTCAAACTGTCTCAGAGAGAATTCTGGGCAGAACAGCAGCTGAAGATATCCATGACCCAATAACTGGAGAACTTTTGCTTAAGTACAATGAACAAATAGATGAGGCGGGAGTCGAAAGAATAGAAGGGTCCTGGATTGAAAGGTTAAAAATTAGATCAGTATTAACGTGCAGGACAAAGAGAGGGGTTTGCAAAAAGTGTTATGGTCGGGACTTAGCCCATGGTAGAGAGATTGACATAGGTGAGCCAGTAGGTATAGTTGCTGCCCAGTCTATTGGCGAGCCAGGCACACAGCTAACTATGCGGACGTTTCACATTGGGGGTACAGTAACCAGGAAGGTAGAGCAATCTACAATTCAGGCCAGGAATGGTGGAAAGGTTACATTTTATAATCTCAAGACAGTAATAGACGCCAAAGGGGATCATGTGGTAATGAATAGGAATGGGGATATTGGAGTAGTGGATGCAAGTGGAAGAGAATTGGAACGCTACCCTGTTATATACGGGGCTATCATCAAGGTTAGCGGTGGAAAAGAGATAGATGCCGGTGGCCTCTTGGTAGAATGGGATCCCTTTACTATACCGATCTTGACAGATGTTTCCGGTAGGTTAAAATTTGGCGATATTTATAAAGGTAAAACAATGCAGGAGAAGCTGGATCCTGTAACTGGTAAATCAAGTAAGATTATTGTTGCATCCGGTGATCCGGATGTTAGACCAAGGATCTCTATCAAAGATTCAAAAAGCAAGACAATCCAGCTTTCTGGTGATTCAGTAGCAGCGGCCAGGTATTTCCTTCCTACAGGTGCTATTATTATGGTTTCAGAAGGAGATGAGGTTCATGCCGGTGATGTTTTGGCCAAGATACCGAGAGAAACCACAAAGACTAAGGATATTACCGGAGGTTTGCCAAGGGTTGCAGAATTATTTGAGGTCAGGAAACCAAAAGACCATACCCTTTTAAGTGAGATTGATGGAACAATATCATTTGGAAAATATCTATCAGGTAAAAGGAGGGTGATTGTTGCTCCTGAAGTTGGTAAACCTGTTGAATATATTATACCCAGAGGTAAACATGTAAGCGTTTTTGATGGAGATTATGTTAGGGCTGGAGAGGCCCTCATGGAAGGCTCGGCTAATCCTCATGATATCTTGAGAATAAAAGGACCTAAAGAACTATCTAAATACCTTGTTGATGAAGTTCAGAAGGTATATCGCCTCCAGGGTGTTAAGATAAACGACAAGCACATAGAAGTGATTGTCAGACAGATGTTGAGAAGGGTGGCAGTTAAGGAAGTTGGAGACTCAGATTTTATCTTAGGAGAGGAGGTAGAGAGATGGCGTTTTGAGGAAAAGAATCAGGAAGTTATTGCAAGCGGAGGTAAACCAGCTGTGGGTGAATCCCTTTTATTGGGGATTACCAAGGCATCAATTAATACAGATAGCTTTATATCAGCTGCATCTTTTCAGGAAACCACAAAGGTCTTGGCGGATGCAGCTGTGGAGAGTAAGACAGATTATCTGAGAGGTCTTAAAGAGAATGTTATTATGGGCAGGCTTATACCGGCGGGTACAGGTTTAAGTAAGTACAGAGGATTAGATATAGAAATGGAACAATAATCATGCCAACAATTAATCAACTAATTAAAAAAGGGCGGGAGAGGGTAAAGAAGAAGATCAAGACACCAGCCCTAAGAGGGTGTCCTCAAAAGAGGGGTGTATGTATAAGGGTGTACACATCTACTCCTAAGAAACCTAACTCGGCCTTACGTAAGGTTGCAAGGGTAAGGTTGACAAATGGGATAGAGGTCACCTCCTATATCCCAGGGATTGGACATAATCTGCAGGAACATTCTGTTGTTCTGATCAGGGGTGGGAGGGTTAAAGATTTGCCAGGGATCAGGTATCATATAATTCGGGGTACCTTAGATAGCTCAGGCGTTGAAGATCGCAGGAGAAGTCGCTCCAAATATGGGGCTAAGAAGCCTAAGGGCATATAAGTTAACATTTGGGTTTTCTTGAGTTTCTTGTGATTGTTGTGTTGAGACTCAATGATCCCAACAAACACAATAAACACAATGAACGCTAGTTGGAGGCACTTGAATGACAAGAAAAGGAGATGTCATAAAAAGGGAAATCTTGCCTGATCCAAAATATAAAAGTGAATTAATCGCAAAATTTATTAATAGAATTATGCAGAGGGGAAAAAAGAACTTAGCTCAATCTATACTATACGGGGCCTTTGATATCGTCCATCAGAAGACCAAGGAAGATCCTTTATCTCTTTTTCAGAAGGCTATCGAAAATGTTAAGCCTGCAGTCGAAGTAAGATCGAGGAGGGTCGGCGGCTCTACCTATCAAGTTCCTACTGAGGTTAGATATTTACGAAGATCTACACTGGGTATAAGATGGATACTTACATACGCTAAACAAAGGGGTGAGAAAGGGATGGCAGCAAAATTAGCCGGTGAGTTGATTGATGCCTCTAAGGGAAGGGGTGGTGCTTTTAAGAAAAAAGAGGATACACACAGGATGGCCGAGGCAAATAAGGCCTTTGCCCATTATCGTTGGTAAGGTTATGTTGATTAGTTAAATGGTTGAATGGTCAAATGGTTGAGTGATTTGATTTTTGCCACTCAACCACTCAACGAGTTAACCAATTGACCAATATTTAAGGAGGTAATAATGGCCAAAGAAAAATTTAAGAGGACAAAGCCGCATATAAAT
>CAZMUW010000033.1:0-9456 GCA_964569645.1 uncultured Desulfobacteraceae bacterium
CAAGCCCCAACAAATGCCTTTATTTTCAATAAGTTGTAGAATTTCCGAGACGTTATAATTACTATGGAGAGCACAAAAAAAATTCCATTACAGGATTGCGGTGGGGTTCTAGCTAGAATATAACCAAAAGACCACTGGAAGCCCTTATGGATAGTGGAGAAATCCATAGGGGCTTTTCTTTTCCATCCCTGCCCTTACAAGCTGTAACCTTTGTAAATCCTTGAGGGAGGACGCCCTGTTTCATCAGGTAAGAAAAAGTTGTTGATGTTTTGATTAGTATATGTATGCTGAGCTCTGCTGTGATTTCAGTAATGGCACGAAATATAAACCTGAAGTTACTGCCAGACAACTTAGGATTATAGACTTTACTTAAATTGCAAATTCAGGATGTTCAATGAAAACAACCGTATTCAACTTTCCAATCCTAAGAAGCCTGCTAAGGGGTTTGAGTCTGATATTGTTAAAACTCCTGGGCTGGCGTATTGAGGGGAATCTTCCCGATACACGGAAATTTGTTCTGATTGCTGCACCGCACACATCCAACTGGGACGCATTTTACATGATAATGGTTGCTTTCGTCTTCCGCGTCAATTTGTATTGTATGGGTAAGCATACCTTGTTTAAGCCCCCCTTTGGTTTTCTGACACGATTTCTTGGTGGTATTCCCATTGACCGCTCTACATCATCGGATACGGTAAAACAATCCATCAGGGTCATCAATGAAGCGTCCGATATAGTGCTGGCGGTTCCCCCGGAAGGTTCCCGTAAAAAAGTATCTTACTGGAAAACCGGGTTTTACTATATCGCCCTGGGTGCGAAAGTACCAATTGTAACCGGATATCTTGACTATGGTAATAAGAGAACTGGCGTCGGACCGGTAATCACGCCCTCGGGAGATTTGGAATCCGATTTCGAAAAGATAAGGACGTTTTATGAACCGATTACCGGCAAATACCCTAAAGAAACCTCAATCATGCAGCTGCGGAATGATAAATAGCCATAACAATATAAAGCCGGACCCGCCCCTGTTGAATCCAACGACAATTATTGCAGCAGATTCTGAAAATCCAACAAAAAGTAAGCGAATAATCCAGTTAACAGGTGGGAGCTACAAACACCAATAAAAGAACATTAACAGGTATACAGCCACCCTCAAAAAGTGCCGGCACAAACACAAGTATATCAAAACTGGTGGGAAGTTCCCTTGACCTTCATGTCTTCCTAACCTATAATCATATCCCGTAAGAGTGCGTTATTCTTAGAATAATCCTTAATCGAGGGTGCATGAGCTTGAATACTTAAACCCCATTTCTGATGCATCTTTCTAATACAAACGCATTAATTGAAATGTCATTGCGAGTGAAACGAAGCAATCTCATAGAGAAAGAGATTGCCACGCCCTTCGGGCTCGCAATGACAATGTAGAAGACTTATGTGCGTTTGTATTAGATGTTATCAAAATTGCGAAAAATAAAAAAAATAAAAAAGATAAAAAAAATATTGACAAAACATAATTACTTGTGTATAGTGCCTTTTCATTATTAGTTTATAAGAAAATGATTTTAGCAAATCAAAACATTATAGGTATTATCAGGGCAACAGGGATGCTCATACCTTCCCTGTTGCTCCTCCTTCTGGTAGGTAGCTTAAAACTACCGGGCCTGATGATGGCATAATGTTTTGAAAAGAGTTACAAAACCCGTTATCAGGCCCGCCTGATAACGGGTTTTTTGGTTTGAAAAGGGAGCAGGATTATGGAAGAGCAGATCTTGATCTATGATACCACATTAAGAGATGGCACCCAGGGAGAACAAATCAGTTTCTCTGCTGAGGAAAAGCTGCGAATTACCCAAAAGCTGGCTGAACTTGGTGTCCAGTATATAGAAGGTGGCTGGCCTGGTTCAAATCCGAAGGATATGCGCTTCTTCCGGATGGCAGAGGCGACAAGGCTTAAAACAGGCCCTTTGACGGCCTTTGGCAGCACCAGAAGGGCAAACATACCGCCAGAAAAGGATCCTAATCTGGAAGCGCTATTACAGGCTCAAACCCTGGCAGTTACTATATTTGGCAAGAGCTGGGACCTTCATGTAAGTGATATATTGGGTGTTCCATTGGAGGAGAACCTGGCCATGATCCTTGATTCCGTCAAGTATCTTAAATCAAAGGGGAAACAGGTTTTTTTTGATGCTGAGCATTTTTTCGACGGTTATAGAGCCAACCCCCAGTATGCCCTGAGAGCCATTGAGGCAGCAATCTCTGGTTCGGCCGATATCATTGTGCTCTGCGATACCAATGGGGGCACCATGGTAAGTGACGTAAAAGAGATTGTGGAAGTGGTTAGGAAATCCTTTCCAGGTATGCCTCTCGGTATCCATGCACACGATGATTGTGGATTGGCTGTAGCCAACTCCCTCGCTGCTGTTGAAGCAGGTGCCACAATGGTTCAGGGAACGATAAACGGCTATGGAGAGCGCTGTGGAAATGCCGACTTGATCTCTGTAATTGCAAACCTGGAGCTAAAGATGGGCTATAGATGCCTTGATCCACTTAAGCTTAAGCAGCTTACCGAGATTTCCAGGTATGTTAGCGAGGTTGCAAATGTGCCTCCCTTGAATCAACGCCCATTTGTTGGAAAGAGCGCCTTTACCCATAAGGGAGGAGTACATGTAAGTGCAATCTTGAAAAAGCCCCTCGCCTATGAGCATACCGAACCTGGGAATGTTGGAAATAAGCGCCGGGTGCTTGTTTCAGATCTCTCAGGTAAAAGTAACATAGAATACAAGGCCAATGAGATGGGTCTTGCTTTAGGGGGGAATGGTTACGACAGTCGGAAGATTGTCAAGGAGATTAAGCAGATGGAAGATCAGGGATATCAATTTGATGCCGCTGAAGGCTCACTTGAGCTTTTGATGAAGAAGTCCACGGGCCAATTTAGGGAGCCTTTCTCCTTACTCTCTTTGAGGGTGATCAATGAGAAAAACAAGGATGGTCAGTCAATGTCTCAGGCGACCATTAAGATATCCGTAGGGGAGGAGGAAGAGATTACAGCCGCTGAAGGAAACGGACCTGTGAATGCTATAGATAATGCCCTTCGTAAGGCACTGAGCAAGTTTTATCCCAAAATAAAAGAAATGAGGCTGGTTGACTTTAAGGTGAGGGTGCTGGAAGGGAGTGCCGGAACGGCAGCAAGAGTGAGGGTTTTAATTGAATCAAGGGACGGCAAGGATATATGGAATACCGTAGGTGTTTCAGAGAATATTATTGAGGCCAGTTGGCAGGCCCTGGTGGACAGTATATATTTCAAGTTAAGTAAGGATTAACTCAAAAAGTTATAAGTGCCTAAAGTGAGCTAAAGTTATAAGTTACCGAATATCTCTAAAGCAAAATAGCTTCCCCCGGGAGCATTTAAAACCTGAATATGAAAAAGGGTCTATTGGCTATTTGAGTTTGTTGAGTTGTTTTTACTTACCTTCTTACCAGACTTTAGCTCACTTTAGGCACTTTAGCCCTGGCCCAGACCTGGAAAAACCTTACTAAGCAAAGATAAATCAGGATTGGTAATACATCAGAAGCAAGCGTATATTCAAATCATGTCGCACCAGGGCGGGCTCACTTTAGGCACTTTTTTAATGAAAGGAGGGCATCCATGACAGATAAGATTATTGTTTTTGACACAACCCTAAGGGACGGGGAGCAGTCTCCAGGCTACAGCATGAACACTGCGGAGAAGATGCATCTTGCTTCCCAGTTGGAGAAACTGAGGATAGACGTCCTTGAAGCAGGGTTTCCTTCCTCTTCGGAAGGTGATTTTGAGGCAGTTCAGATGATCGCTAAAAAGATTAGAAGCGTTGAGGTAGCCGGCCTTGCTCGGACCTCTAAGGGGGATATTGACGCCGCCTGGGGTGCAATAAAAGAGGCAGCAAATCCCCGCATCCACGTCTTCATTGCCACCTCAGACATTCACCTCCAGCACAAATTAAAAATGGATAGAAATCAGGTCATTAACAAGGCGGTTGAGGCTGTCAAATATGCCAAAAAATTCACCAACAACATCGAATTTTCAGCAGAAGATGGCTCCAGGTCTGACCGCGATTTCTTAAGCAGGGTGTTTGAGGCGGCTATTTCAGCCGGAGCCACCACGGTCAATCTCCCTGACACAGTAGGTTATGCCATCCCGGGTGAGTTTGCGGATCTTATTGCCCATGTAATAAGCCACACGCCAAACCTCGGCAAGGCAATTCTGAGCGTTCACTGTCATAACGATCTGGGCCTGGCCACAGCCAATACCCTGGCGGGTATTAATGCTGGAGTGCGGCAGGTTGAGGTTACCGTAAACGGTATTGGGGAACGGGCAGGTAATACGGCTCTTGAGGAGGTCGTCATGGCCCTCCATACCAGGAGGAATTATCTTCCCTATCTCACTACTATAGACACAAAAGAGATATATCCCTCAAGCCATTTACTGGCCATGATTACCGGCATCCCGGTCCAGCCTAATAAGGCTATTGTTGGAGCAAATGCCTTTGCCCATGAGGCCGGAATTCATCAGGATGGGGTCCTGAAACATAAGACAACATATGAGATAATGGAGCCCGCTACTATCGGTTTGGAGGCCAATCGTATAGTTATGGGGAAGCACTCCGGCCGGCATGCATTCAGGGATCGCTTAAGGGGGCTTGGTTACGATTTGTCCGAGGGTGATATTGACCATCTCTTTAAGAGGTTCAAGGAGCTTGCAGACAAAAGGAAGGAAATAGTGGATGAGGACTTAGAGGTTCTTGTTGCCGAAGAGATACTGAGGGTTCCAGACACCTATAGGTTAAAGTATCTCAATGTGATAAGTGGAACAGCGACGGTTCCTACAGCAACGGTGCAATTGGAGATCGAGGGGAAGGTAGAACAGGATGCAGGATTTGGTATAGGACCTATTGATGCAACCTTTAATACTATTTCGAAGATGACTGGAACGGAATCCAAACTACTCCACTTCTCTATTGATTCTCTGACCGGCGGGACAGATGCCCAGGGGAGTGTGACTGTGCGCATGGAGGAAGGAGGAGCCCAAACACTCGGTAAAGGGAATGACCCTGACATCATAGTTGCCAGCGCCAAGGCCTTCATTAATGGGTTAAACAGATTGGAGCATCTAAGACGAAACTCATCATTTCCAAATAGCTCGCGAGGCTAGTGTTTGTTGTCCGTGAAAGTTAACTAGATAGTATAGCATTTTTTAGACAGGATAGACAGGATGTTCAGGATATAAAGAATATAAGAAAATCTTGTTAATCTTGTTAATCCTGTCAAAAAAGATAATCCAGGGGTAAAAGCCAACCCGAATCATGTGAAGACGGCCATTTTTGCTCCTCTAACTTTAGGCACTTTTACCCGCCACACTTACGGCGGGTTAAACTTTAGGCACTTAACTTGAGGGAAATACGAGAAATGCCCATGACCATAACTGAAAAGATATTGGCACAACACACCCATCTCGAGCATGTCTCGCCTGGAGATTTAATAGAGGTCGAGGTAGACATGGCCCTGGCAAATGATATCACTGCCCCCTTGGCTATAAAGGTTTTTAAAGAGATAGGAATTCAAAGTGTATTTGATCCTAAAAAAATTGCACTTATTCCTGATCATTTTGTCCCTAACAAGGATATTGAGTCTGCCGAGCAGGCCAAGGTGATGCGAGGGTTTGCCATTCACCATGATATCAAACATTACTATGAAGTCGGGCAATCTGGTATTGAACATGTGATACTGCCGGAAAAAGGGTTGGTTATACCGGGGGATCTGGTTATCGGGGCAGACAGCCACACCTGTACCTACGGGGCATTGGGGGCCTTTTCTACTGGTGTCGGGAGTACTGATCTTGGGGTAATAATGGCCACGGGTAAGACCTGGCTTAAGGTGCCACCAACAATCAAGATCGAATACGAGGGTTCTCTGTTGCCATGGGTAAAAGGAAAGGATCTAATACTCTTTACCCTGGGCATATTGGGGCTTGATGGTGCCAATTACTATGCCCTGGAATTTTCCGGAAACGTTATCAGACGGCTTTCCATGGATCAAAGGCTTACCATGACCAATATGGCTGTTGAGGCCGGAGCAAAAAACGGCATCATTGAGCCAGATGAGGTTACCCTGGCATTTGTGGCTCAGAGATCCCACAGAAGGCCTTTTGTCTGCACCAGTGAGCCTGGTGCAGACTATGAAAGGGTAATCAAGATAGAGGTGGATAACATTGAACCTCAGATAGCCTTTCCCCACTCTCCGGCCAATGTCCGGCCTTTATCGCAGGTTGGAAATATAACACTGGACCAGGTCTTCATAGGATCATGTACCAATGGCCGTCTGGAAGACCTGCGGGAAGCTGCCACGATTCTAAAGGGCAGGACGGTAGCAAAGGGAACCAGGCTTATAGTCATACCTGGTTCCCAGTTAATATATAGAGAGGCCATCAAAGAGGGGATTATAGAGACCTTGATTGATGCAGGTGCGGTTATCGGCCCTCCATGCTGCGGACCATGCCTGGGTGGCCACCTGGGCATTCTGGCTGAGGGAGAGAGAGCCCTTTCTACAAGTAATAGAAACTTTATCGGTCGAATGGGACATCCCAAGAGCGAGGTATATCTGGCGAGTCCAATTATAGCTGCCGCCTCGGCTGTTTTGGGGTGTATTGCCGGGCCGGAGGAGCTTTAAATGAGACTTCAGGGAAAGGTATGGAAATTTGGAGATAATGTGGATACAGATCTCATTATCCCGGCAAGGTTTCTCAATATCTCCGACATTGATGGGCTTGCCAGGAATTGCTTTGCTGACATAAGGCCAAATTTTATGGATATGATTATCCCCGGGGACATAATTGTAGCCGGGAGGAATTTTGGCTGTGGATCTTCCAGGGAGCATGCGCCTATGGCCATAAAAGGGGCCGGTATTAGTGTTATTATAGCAGAAAGTTATGCTCGAATATTTTATAGAAATGCCCTTAACATAGGTCTCCCGATAGTGGAATCAACCGAAGCCTCTGTCTCTATCAGGGAGGGTGAACATGTATCGGTTGATCTTTCAACAGGTGAAATAGAAGATAAGGATACTGGCAAGAGATTTCTTGCCAGACCTCTCCCCGACTTTATGAGAGAAATAGTGGAAATTGGGGGACTGGTGGAATATACCAAGAAGAAAGGGTTGGTTGGACAAAAGATATAGCCATGTAGGCCTTACAAGGAAAAACAGTACCCTGAAGAAAGGAGGTATTAAGCTTGAAATTAACCGGTGCTAAAATCTTAATGGAGATTCTGAAAGAAGAAGGAGTTGATACTGTATTTGGTATGACAGGTGGTGCTGCTATTGAGATCTACGATGAGCTGGTCAGAACCGATATTCAGCACATCATGGTCAGGCATGAGCAGGGGGCAGTACACGCTGCCGATGGTTATGCACGGGCAAAAAAGGATGTAGGGGTATGCCTGGTAACCTCCGGCCCAGGCGCTACTAATACAGTGTCAGGTATAGCATCTGCCTATATGGACTCTATCCCGTTGGTTGTCTTTACTGCTCAGGTACCTACAAACCTTATAGGGAATGATGCCTTTCAGGAGGTTGATATTGTAGGGATTACCCGACCATGTACCAAGCATAACTATCTTGTCAGAAGCGTTGAGGATCTGGCCAGGACTGCTAAGGAGGCGTTTTACATTGCTCGATCCGGGCGTCCGGGTCCTGTGCTTGTGGATATTCCGAAAGACGTCAGCCAGGGCAAGGCAGACTACAGACCTCTATCAGCACCTTCACTGAAGTCCTACAATCCCACCTACAAGCCAAATGTGAAGCAGCTAAGGAGGGCTATAAAGCTTATTAAAGAGGCAAAAAAACCGGTTATCTTAGCCGGTGGGGGTGTAATCTTATCAGGGGCATCCAAAGAGCTCACCACTTTTGCCAGAAGGCTGAATGCCCCTGTTACAGCCTCTCTCATGGGCCTGGGTGCCTTTCCTGGAACAGATAAGCTGTGGCTTGGAATGCTTGGGATGCATGGAACATATCACGCAAATATGTCCATTGGATCGTGTGACCTTTTAATTGGGATCGGCGTTCGCTTCGATGACAGGGTAACAGGTAAGGTTGATACCTTTGCTCCACATGCCAAGATTATCCATATTGATATCGATCCGACCTCCATTCGCAAGAATATCCCGGTTGCGGTTCCCATAGTCGGGGATTGCAAGATAGCACTTACCGAGCTTAATAAGCTCATGGATGAGGAAGCATCAATCATAGACGTGGACAACAGAAAGCCGTGGCTCGACCAGATAGAAGAATGGAGGGGTACCATTCCTCTGGCCTATGAGCAAAAAGATACCATAAAACCTCAGTATGTCATCGAAAAGCTCTATGAGCTCACCGAGGGGAAGGCCATTATCACCACTGAAGTAGGGCAGAATCAGATGTGGGCAGCTCAATATTATCACTTTGATCAACCCAATTCTTTCATTACCTCTGGCGGATTAGGTTGCATGGGCTTTGGTTTTCCAGCCGCGATCGGAGCACAGGTCGCATGCCCGGACAGACTGGTTGTGGATATAGCTGGAGATGGGAGCATCCAGATGAATATCCAGGAACTGGCCACTGCCGTGCAGTATAATCTGCCGGTTAAGATAGTTATTCTAAACAACAGATATTTTGGTATGGTTCGGCAGTGGCAGGAACTGTTTTATGACAAGAGGTATGCCTCTACTAACATTGAGCAGGCACCCGATTTTGTGAAATTGGCCGACTCTTACGGTGCAGTTGGCCTGAGGGCCACAGAGCCGGAAGAGGTTGATCCTGTGCTCAAGGAAGGGCTGAGCACACCAGAGCCAGTTATTATGGATTTCTGGATAGACCGGGAAGAGTGTGTATACCCTATGGTCCCGGCAGGAAAACCAATCACGGAGATGCTTCTCGTTTAAATAAGGATTGTAAAGATAATGATAGAGGAAAAACATACCATTTCATTGTTGGTGGATAATCAACCTGGTGTTCTTTCTCGCATTGCCGGCCTGTTTAGCGGTCGTGGCTTCAATATAGAGAGCCTTTGCGTTGCTGAGACGATGGATCCCCTGGTTTCCAGGATAACCCTGATCACGAGTGGAAACGAATTGATTATTGAGCAGATCAACAAACAGCTCAACAAATTGGTCAATGTGATCAAGATCCATGATCTGACCGGAACGGATTTTGTAGAGCGTGAGATGGCCCTGATCAAAGTGAAGGCCAGGCCGGGACACAAAGCCGAAATCTTAAGGCTTGTAGATATCTTCAGATGTAAGGTAGTGGACGTTAGCTCTACCCATTATACTATTGAGGTGACAGGCACAGGGGAGAAATTAGCAGCACTTCTAGACCTCCTGAAACCCATGGGGATTAAGGAGATTGCGAGGACTGGCTCTATTGCCCTGTCGCGGAACAAGAAATAAC
>CAZMUW010000034.1:0-9328 GCA_964569645.1 uncultured Desulfobacteraceae bacterium
AATTATCCTATTAGCTCTTTATATCTAAAATCTTTACAATCTGCGTCCATCTGCGTCCAAAAAGGAAATTCCTATACTATTTAATTAAGTGATCTTACAATTCAGGTAAAAATATGGTACATGCTTGAAATACATAAAACCCAATAAAACAGTTAAAGAGATGCAGATATCAACCTTTGTTGAACACATGAAAGAATCAAAGGATCTTGGTCCTCAGATCGTCTTTCATCGCCACCTTCCTTCCCAAGAGCCCAAATACGATCAAACCCAGATCTTCTCCTCGGACATTTTAGACCTCTTGAGGAAATCTGATATTGGAAAACTCTACTGTCATCAGGTAGAGGCCATTAAGAAACTAAGGGAGGGTAAAGACATATTAGTATCCACACCCACTGCCAGTGGTAAGAGCCTTATCTATAATCTTCCGGTTATTGAGGAGATTCTTAAGAATCCTGCAGCAAGGGCCCTTTACATCTTTCCTCTTAAGGCCTTGGAGCAGGATCAGCTGAAAAATCTATGTGATTTTGTCTCTGGGATACAGCAAGGCCGGATCAGTGCAACCATCTATGACGGAGATACCTCAACAGGGGATAGAGAGAGGATTAAGAACAGGATCCCAAATATCATTCTGACCAATCCGGACATGCTCCACAGAGGCATACTTGCCTATCACGAGAGATGGGCCGAGTTTTTTTCTAATCTGGCCTTTGTTATTATTGATGAGGTTCACACATACCGGGGAATTTTCGGCTCACATCTTGCCCAGATATTGAGAAGACTAAAAAGAATCTGTCTTCTCTATCAAACAACACCTCAATTCGTTCTTTCCTCAGCCACTATCCAAAATCCCCATGATCTTGGCAAAAACTTAATAGATAAAGAAGTGGAAGTGATTTCCCAGAGTGGTGCGCCCAAATCCGGGCAGCATTTCATATTTCTAAATCCTTTATCCAGCACCAATTTTTTGGCCACTCAATTGTTTATACAATGCCTTAAATCCGGTTTAAGAACCATTGCATTTACCCAGTCCAGGAAGGTTACTGAGCTAATTAGTATGTGGGCTAGACAACTGGCCCCATATCTAAAGGATAAGGTCAGTTCATACAGGGCCGGCTTTTTACCTGAGGAGCGCCGGTATATTGAAAATAAGCTGGCAAGGGGACAACTGCTTGGTGTTATATCTACCAGTGCCCTGGAGATGGGTATTGATATAGGTTACCTGGATGTATGTCTACTGGTTGGATACCCGGGAACCATAATTAATACCTGGCAGAGGGGTGGAAGAGTGGGACGTTCCGGACGTGACTCTCTTGTAGCCTTGATTGCCAATCAGGATGCCCTGGATCAGTACTTTATGCAACATCCGGCACATCTTTTTGAGCAATCATTTGAGGCCGCAGTAATTGACCCGGACAATGCCCATATTATAAGGGCCCACTTACCCTGTGCAGCAGCCGAGAACCCCCTTACCCTAAATGATACCCAGTTCTGGCATAATAACCTCAACAGCCATCTTGATTTCTTAGAATCTGTTGGGGAGCTTAGCAGAACAAGTGAAGGCAGACCCAGGTGGTTCGCTACCAGGAAAAGGCCCCATCTAAAGGTAGATATTCGCTCAGCTGGAAAGACCTACACCATATTTGATGGTGAAACAGGGGGGGCTGTAGGTACCATTGATGGTATAAGGGCCTTCAAAGAGTGTCATCCAGGTGCAGTATATCTTCACAGGGCCAGCCCATATCTTGTTGAACGTTTAGTGCTCGATAAAAAAGACATTATTGTTCGGAGAACAGACCTTAAATACTTTACGCGGATAAGATCGGAAAAAGAAACCGAGATTATCAGGATAAAGAGGAGTCAACCAAAAGGGCAGTTTGTTGTCAAGCTTGGCGAGCTTAAGGTGACGGAAACGATAACTGGCTATGAGAAAAGGAGGGTGCCTGGCCAGGAATTGATTGGTGCTTTTCCCCTTGACCTTCCACCCCAGACATTTGAGACAGTTGGACTATGGGTCGAGATCGAGGCCATCATAGAGAAAATGGTGAAAGATAAGAATCTTCACTTTATGGGGGGTATTCATGCCATTGAACATGCAGCCATTAGTCTCTTCCCCCTGTTTGCGCTATGCGATAGAAATGATATTGGTGGAATCTCTTACACCTTTCATCCCCAGGTAGAAAAGGCTGCTATATTTATTTATGACGGATATCCGGGGGGAGTGGGGCTGGCCCAGAGAGGTTTTGACATAATCCTGAAACTGTTAGGCCAGACCTTGGATCTGATCAAAGGGTGTCCATGCGAACAAGGCTGCCCTTCATGCATATATTCTCCAAGATGTGGTTCAGGCAATAAGCCCTTAGACAAAAGAGGGGCAATAATGGTTTTAGAGGCCCTGACAGGTTTTATTTCCTTGGCTGATATCCCTGCTATTGAAGCTGAGCTTAAGCCCCTTACCCACCAGGTAAACAAGAATACAGCATCAGAAAAGGGGAATCAAAAAAGAATTCTTTACTTTGATTTAGAGACCCAGAAGTCAGCATCAGAGGTAGGTGGCTGGCAGAACATACACCTGATGATGGTGTCTGTGGCTGTAGTATTCGATAGCCTGGAGGATCGTTTTTATGTCTTTTCAGAAGATGAGATAGATAGACTACTTGAATATTTTGCAAGGGCGGATCTGGTGATTGGCTTTAACCTCAAGAGATTTGATTATACAGTGCTCGAAGCCTATACCTGCAAAGATTTACATGAAATACCGACATTTGATATACTTGAGAATATATACAATAGACTTGGATTCAGGCTAAGCCTCGATCATCTGGTTAAGGAAACCCTGAGTAAAGGGAAATCGGCGGATGGTCTCCAGGCCCTGGAGTGGTTCAAGGCAGGCGAGATAGAAAAATTAACGGAATATTGCAAACAGGATGTATTATTAACCAGAGATCTTTTCCTCCATGGCCTGGAAAAGGGATATCTTGTCTACCGGAATAAAAAGGAAAATGAAAGGGTGAGACTATTAGTTGAGTGGGATCTTAATAGGATGATTGAGGGATTGAGGATTGTGGATTGAATGATTGAGGAATTTAGGAATTGAGGAATTAGGGGATTTAGGAATTGAAGGAAAGGAAAGATAAAGAGTTGCCTTAAACTCAACAATCACAGGTTAGCATTTAAACTTTAGGCACTTTAGGCACTTATAACTTTAGCTCACTTTAGGCACTTTTACTTATGATAGGAGGTTAATCTTATGTTCATGCCTGGCGCAACGGAACTGCTAATCATTGGCGGAATTGTCTTGCTAATCTTTGGGGCCAAGAGATTGCCAGAGATTGGAAAGGGTATCGGAGGTGCTATCAAGGAATTCAGGAATGTAAGAAAAGAAATTAGCCTGAATGATAGAGACGAACCCAAAAGCGAGACAGAGGAAGAGAAAAAGTCTCTGGAAAACAAATTGGTCGAGAAGGTAATCGAAGACATTCCGGCTGTAAAAAAGGCCTGGCAGCTAAAAAGAAGGCAGATAAGATAAAGAAGATCCTGGAATAGAGGATGACCTCTTTAGAACATCCATCATCTCCTTATGGATTCTTCCATTTGATGCCAGTATGGCCGGAGATTCCAGGACATAGTCTTGTCCCCAAATATCTGTTACAACCCCACCTGCCTCTTCTACCATCAACCATTGTATCCCAGGGATTCAATTTGAGCTCCCAAAATCCATCAAAACGACCTGCGGCAACATAAGCAAGGTCCAGTGCTGCTGAACCTGCCCTGCGAATAGTCCTTGCCTTCATGATCATTTCATTGAAGTAGTCTAGATTGTTCTGGGAGCCCCCCCTCCCCTTTTCCTGCCACAAACATCTCTTTGAGCATTGGATTGTAAATCACCGTGGGCATAACCTGCATTATTCTTCCCTGAGTAAAAGAACTATGGAAAAACCCCTGAAGAATTGCCTGTTTTTGGCAGGTATTCTCAAGGATACCATATTGTTCGGGCAGGGATTAAGGTGGAAAGATTTGGGTAATAAATTTTCTTAAAAAAAAGGCTTAGATGAATATCTAAGCCCTTGAATTCTCTCTGGTAGCGGGGGCTAGATTCGAACTAGCGACCTTCGGGTTATGAGCCCGACGAGCTACCAGACTGCTCCACCCCGCGTCATTTATCAAGTGATTATAATACTAATTTAGATTTAGTCAAATAAAAAATTAGCAACGTTCAAAATATTTGGTAAATTTTTTAGTATTCAATAAAGCCTTAGACAGGCAAATTCCCTCAATGCGCCATTGGCTGAGTATGAGCTGCCTAATAAGCCTATGGTCTTGGGTGATATTTCTCATGAATCTCCTTTAGTCTTTCTCTGGCCACATGGGTATATATCTGGGTTGTAGATATATCAGCATGCCCTAACATAATCTGAACGGATCTTAGATCAGCCCCTCCTTCCAGAAGGTGGGTGGCAAATGAGTGTCTTACTGTGTGGGGAGTAACTGTTTTGGTGATTCCAGCCTTTAAGGCATGGTTTCTTATAATCTTCCAGAAGCCCTGCCTTGTCATAGGCCTTCCTCTGCTATTGAGAAAAAGATATGATCCCGCTTTAGCGGGATCCTTTTTTAAAAAAGAGGGCCTGCTGTTTCTTAAATACTCCTTTATAGAATCCATGGCTTTAGTACCCATAGGGATGATTCTTTCCTTGGAGCCCTTCCCGATTGTCCTGATATAGCCGGCTTGCAGGTTAATGTTGGTCATTCTAAGACCTATCAATTCAGTGACTCTTAAACCTGTAGCATACAAAAGCTCTAACATAGCCTTATCCCTCTTTCCCAGAATTGTGTGAGCATCTGGCTGCACAAGAAGGGCCTCCACCTCATCCCTGCTTAGGATATCGGGCAGATGTTGATACATCTTTGGTATACCCATCAACCTGGCCGGATTAGAGTCAACTTTCCCTTCAGATACCAGGAAACGGCAAAACATTCTAATGGAAACAAGACACCTGGCCAGAGATCTGGGTGATAATTGAGTCCTTTTTTCAGCTATAAAGGATAACAAATCCTCCTGGCTAATTTGAATAGGGGAGACTCCTCTCTGTTTTAAAAAATCAAAAAAGTTGATTAGGTCGTGATTATAGGCCAAGATCGTATTTGCAGCCAGACCCTTCTCAACCTTGAGTTGATTAATAAACTGATCTAATAATTGATCTTCAGGATAGTATTTTGTTACGGGCATAGTCCATCTTCCCTAAAATGAATAAAGATTCTTGTTTGTTGTCAAAACCCTTGCACCATCTTTTTCAAGTATGACCATTTCCTCCAACCGGACACCACCCTTTCCTGGTATATATATCCCTGGCTCAATGGTAAACACCATTCCTTCCCTTAATGTCTTTGGCTTCAGTGGTCCAACAGCAGGACTCTCATGAGGGGCCAGGCCAATTCCATGACCAAGGGAATGGCCAAAGAAATCGCTAAACCCAGCTTTTTCTATGTAAGACCTTGCAATAGAATCTGCCTCATTAGTTTTCATTCCAGGCCTTATAGACTCTAATGCTGAAACCTGTGCTTCCCGTACTACATGGTAAATCTCTTTAAAATATGATGGGGGCTTCCCTAAAAAAATGGTCCTTGTCATATCTGAACAGTAACCATCAACCCTTGCACCTACATCAAGAATTATCGGTTCATCCTGCCCTACTATTCTGTCTGTAGGGATTGCATGAGGTAAGGCGCTATTTGGACCGGAGGCTACTATAGGTGGGAAGGCAACGCCATCGGCATCCTGTTTGCGTGCCAGGGCCTCGATCCTCCAGGCCACATCCTTTTCAACCTTACCAGCCCTCAACTCCTCAATTACCCGGGCAAGAACATCTCCCATGAGCTGTGCTGATCTTCTTAATACCGCAACTTCTTCTGCCTCTTTAATCTCTCTCATCTCTTCAACCAGGTTAGAAAGAGGGATAAACTCTACAGGCGGGGAATGCTGAGAGGCCTTCTCTGCTACCTTTTGATAGAGATCCCAGATTAAATAGCCCCCTTCAAACCCCAATCTTCGTGTGTTTAACCGGTCAAAGATCTCTGGTAATGCGTTAATTAAGTCCTTCTTATGGGTTATGACCTCAAAACCGACCGCCTCTTCCTGAGCCTGGGTTGTATACCTTGAATCTGTGAGTAAAAGAGCCTGATCCAGGGTTATAAATAGGGAACCTGAGGACTCATTTAATTGTCCATCAGCAGCCTTGAAACCTGAAAGATAGCGGCGATTCTCAGGCTGGATAATCCAGACAGTATCCACCGCAACGCTATCAAACTTACTTCTTAAAGATCGTAAACGATTCTCAAACATAAACTGGCTCTTTTGCAGCTTCCAAAAATAGAAAACTTAAGCAATAACTACCTAATAACAAAGTAGCAGCAAGGTCCGATCATATTTGCAACTAAGCATTTGCCAAAACCCTCCACAAAAGGACCTAGTCAATGTATATAATAGAAAGCTATTTTTTAAAAACAAAAAAGGAAATTAGTGTGTGATACTAATTCCCCTCACTCATTCAGAAACAAAAATGATGCCGAAGGTGGGAATCGAACCCACACAAGCATAAGCTTACTAAGTCCTGAACCTAGCGCGTCTACCAATTCCGCCACTTCGGCAAAAAGCACCTTGCTTTATTTTTTAAAAAAACTTAACCTTATCCACACTATTTGTCAACAATTTAAGTAAGCCAACTTTTAAATTTAACGGAGTTCCTGATGAAACAAGACCTGGAATACCTATTGGATATTGCCAGACAAGCAGCCCGGTTAGGAGCAGAAGAAATAAAAGAAATCTACCAGCAATACCTGTCAGGTGGCAATATTGGTATCAGAGAAAAGGGTAAAGATGATCCTGTAACTACAGCAGATATGGCCGCAAATCGGATTATTACACAAAAGCTCAAAAATATCTTTCCTGAGCATGCTATCCTAACAGAGGAAGAGCCTGATACATGGGATAAAACAGGGTCTGAATGGGTCTGGATGATTGATCCTCTGGATGGCACAAGGGATTTCATCAAGCGTAATGGTGAATTTGTTACCATGGTTGGACTAACGCATTCTGGTAAACCAACCATTGGTGTAGTTGTAGAGCCAGCTACCGGATTAGAGCTTTACGCATGTAAAGGTCTGGGTGCCTTTAAAAGCTTGCTATCTCAAGGAGATAAGTCAGCAAGAGTAAAGATGTCTGATACTGCCGACCTGAAACATTTACGTATCGTAATCAGCCGTTCGCACAGGGATCCAAAGGTAGATAAATTCATTCAATTGCTGGATATCAAGGATGAAATCTCGTCAGGAAGTGTGGGCAGGAAGGTGGCTATGGTTATCGGGGGAGAGACAGATATGTATGTGCACCCTGCCGGGGGGACAAAGTTATGGGACACCTGTGCCTGTGAAGTTATTGCTTCAGAGGCCGGCGGTGTCCTACTTTCAGGCACAGGGGAGCCGATAAGCTATCTCAGATCATCCGGAGATCTTGAAAATCATTATGGCCTGCTGGTATGTCCAACTAATATTCTGGATAAAGTTATTTGGGCATCCAGGAGGGTCTGGGGATTGATTTGATGAGTGACTAAAGTGCCTAAAGTGAGCTAAAGTGCCTAAAGTTATAAGTGCTTAAGGTGAACTCAATAAACTCAATGAACACAACAAACAACGAGATTCTTTCTTTTATTGAAAGCTGATTCGCCTCAGGCGGAAAAGCTGAACACTTACATTTAAGATTGCTTATAAAACTCCGCAATGGCCCGGGCGAGGGCATCCGCCGTGTATTCATCAGGGGATACAACAACCCTTAGCCCCGCTTCGGTTACCTTTTGAGCAGTAATTGGCCCTATACAGGCAACCTCCATCCTTGAAATTACCTCGTAGATCGATTTACCTTCAAATATGGCCAAGAAATTAGTGACGGTTGAGGGACTGGTAAAGGTGATCATATCTATCTTGCCATTTTCAAATAACTCGTCTATTTGATTCCGGCTATAATCTGGCAGAACTGTCTGATATGCCTCAACCACATCTACTATAGCCCCCGAGTCTTTGAGTTTTTTTGGCATATAATGCCTTGCTACTGAAGGCCTTGGCAGGAGAACCCTTTTTCCATCAAGGGGGTATCCCTCTAATTCTTCCACAACGCCCTCTGCCCAATACTTATCAGGAACCAGGTCTGGGCTAACCCCCCTATCAATTAAAGCTGATGTAGTCCTGGGTCCTATAACACCAATCTTAATCCCGTTAAGATGCCTGGCATCCTTTTTTGCTAAATGTAATCGTTCAAAAAAGTATTTAACCCCATTGACGCTGGTAAATATTATCCAATCATACCTGGAAAGACCCTCTATTGCCCTATCGAGTTCCTTCCAGCTCGCAGGGGGTATTATTTTAATAGTTGGAAATAATAAACACTGGGCACCTAACTCAGATAGAGTACTGATAAAGCTCGTGGCCTGATCCTCTGGTCTTGTAACCACAATCCTCTTGCCAAAGAGTGGCCGGGATTCAAACCAATTGAGATGGTCCCTCAGATTTACTACATCACCGACCACAATTACCCCTGGTGGTGTAAAATCCTCATCTTTAACCTTTTCGCTAATATTGGCAAGGGTCCCGATTATTGTCCTCTGATTCGGCATGGTACCATTGCCTATAGCTACCACTGGAGAATTTGATGGCCGGCCATTATCTATCAACGTTCTTGCTATCTTATCTAAATTGCCAATTCCCATAAGGAATACCACTGTCCCGGAAGATCTTGCAATGGCATCCCAGTTGATAGTTGACTTTTCTTTAGCGGGATCCTCATGTCCGGTTATAAGGCATACAGTAGAGGAATAATCTCTGTGCGTCAAAGGTATACCTGCATAAGCAGGAACTGCTATTGCCGATGTTACTCCAGGAACTATCTCAAATGTTATCCCTGCCTTAGAAAGCTCCATGGCCTCCTCCCCACCTCTTCCAAAGATAAAAGGATCACCCCCTTTTAATCTTGCTACAGTTAGGCCCTTATTTGCCTTTTCAATCAGAAGGTTGTTTATCTCCTTCTGGCTCATGGTATGCCTGCCACTTTTCTTGCCTGCATATACAATTTCCACATCTTTACCCCCCAGGGATAACAGTGATTCGCTAACAAGGTAATCGTAAACGATGACATCAGCCTTTTGAAGGCACTCCTTTCCCTTTACGGTAATTAGATCAGGGCTGCCCGGTCCAGCCCCTATGAGATAGACCATTCCTTTTGTTTTATCTTTCAAGTTAAGTGCCTAAAGTTTAAAGTGCCTAAAGTGCCTAAAGTTAAAGGAAC
>CAZMUW010000035.1:0-9277 GCA_964569645.1 uncultured Desulfobacteraceae bacterium
AGGTTAAGGAAGTAAAGCATCATATCTTTAGCTCACTTTAAACCCTGGCCCAGACCCCTGGCCCAGACCTGGCATGCAAAGACTGAGTTTAATAGCTCCCGCTTAGAATTATTAAAGCGGCATTAGCTTTTTACAATCACGTCGCGCCAGGGCAGGCTGGTTCATAATCTTAATAGGCTGGTCCGAGCACGTAGCACCTTATAGACTTAACAGTATGATTTAAGCATGTCGCGCCAGGGCGGGCTTTAGGCACTTATCACTTTTTCCATTGCTTATCTGACACCTTAACGCGTAGAGAGATACATCATGGATTATAAAAAGACACTCACCCTTCCAAACACAGATTTCCCCATGAAGGCAAACCTGGTCCAAAGGGAGCCTGAAATATTAAAAAAATGGGAGAAGGAGGATATTTACTCGGCAATAAGGAAAACATCTGCTGGAAGACCTACCTATATCCTGCACGATGGCCCACCTTACGCCAATGGCAATATCCATATGGGGACTGCATTTAACAAGATCTTAAAGGATATCGTTAATAAATCAAAGCAGATGGATGGATATGATGTTCCCTATGTGCCTGGATGGGACTGCCATGGGCTTCCTATAGAATCGCAGGTAGACCACGAGCTTGGAGATAAAAAGCTGAAGATGACCCAGTCAGAGGTCAGAAAAGAGTGCCGCCGGTTTGCTGATCGGTTTATAAAGATTCAAAGGGATGAATTTAAGAGACTCGGGATCTTTGGTGAGTGGGACACGCCGTATCTGACAATGAACTATACGTATGAGGCCACTATTGTCAGAGAGTTTGGCAAGTTTGCGCTCAATGGGAGCCTCTTTAAAAGCAAGAAGCCCATCTACTGGTGTAATTCCTGTGGCACTGCCTTAGCAGAGGCAGAGGTTGAATACGAGGATGAAACATCTCCCTCTATCTATGTAAGATTTCCCTTTGTTTCCGATCTAACGGGGAGCCATCCATCCCTTGCCGGCAAGGATATCTTTATAGCCATATGGACTACAACTCCCTGGACTATACCGGCTAACCTTGCTGTGGCCCTTCATCCTGATTTTGAATATGTAGCTATTGAGACAACCAGGCATGGTGTCCTAATATTAGCCGAAGGCCTCCTGGAGTATTTCTTAAAGACAGTTGGTATTGAAGAGCATACTATTCTGGCCCGGTTTAATGCCCGCGAGTTAGAAGACCTCAAGGCCAAACACCCTCTTTACAATAGAGAGTCAGTAATCATTCTGGCTGATTACGTTACCCTGGATACGGGGACTGGCTGTGTTCACACTGCACCCGGCCATGGGCAGGAGGATTACGAAAGTGGGCTACGATACAACCTTGACATATATTCTCCGGTTGACGATCAGGGGAGATTTACAGAGGGTGTGGAATTCTTTGCCGGTCAAGAGGTCTTTGAGGCAAATCCAAACGTTATCCGGAAGTTGAGTGAATTAGGGACATTGATTAAAGAGGAACAGATCACCCATTCTTACCCTCACTGCTGGAGGTGTAAAAGACCTGTTATATTTCGGGCCACAGAGCAATGGTTCATCTCCATGGACAAGGTTGGCTTGAGAGAAAAATCCCTCAAGGCCATTAGGGAGGTAGATTGGGTTCCCAGCTGGGGGGAGGAACGGATCTATGGTCTGGTTGCTAACCGCCCTGATTGGTGTGTCTCCAGGCAGCGCTCATGGGGTGTGCCGATAACTATCTTTTACTGCCTAAAGTGTGGTAATCACCTTATCACCCGGGAGATAGTGGATTATGTAGCACAGCTCGTGGAAAAACATGGCACCGATGTCTGGTTTGACCAGTCTGCTCATGAGCTCTTACCGAAAGGGACAACCTGCCCCGCATGTCATGGGAGCAAATTCAAGAAGGAGACGGATATCCTGGATGTCTGGTTTGACTCTGGTGTAAGTTTTACCGTTCTTGAGCGCAGGGACAACCTGAGGTATCCTGCGGATTTATATCTGGAGGGAAGTGATCAGCATAGAGGCTGGTTCCACAGCTCTCTTTTGTGTTCAGTGGGGACAAGGGAGAGGGCCCCCTTTAAATCTGTCCTGACACATGGATTTGTGGTTGACGGAAGCGGAAGGAAGATGTCCAAATCGAGGGGTAACGTCATCTCCCCGGAAGAGATCATCAATAAATATGGTGCTGAGATATTAAGGCTCTGGGTGGCCTCCGAGGACTATCGGGGTGATATACGGCTTTCCCAAGAGATCTTAGACAGGCTGACAGAGGCTTACCGGAGGCTCAGGAATACTTTCAGGTATCTGCTGGGGAACCTTTATGATTTTGATCCGTTAAGCGATAGCATCCCTGATCAGGAGTTATTAGAGCTTGATAGATGGGCCCTTCATCGGCTTCAGGAATTAACGGAAAAGGTAATCGAGGCCTACAAAAGATTTGAATATCACTCTATATACCAGGCCATCTATAATTTCTGTGCCCTTACCCTTTCTTCATTTTACCTGGATGTATTGAAGGATAGACTTTATGTCTCAGCCGTAAGCTCAAAAGAGAGAAGGTCTGCGCAGACAGCGTTGAATGAGATCTTAGAAGTTCTTGTTAGGCTTTTGGCCCCTATTATCCCCTTCACAGCTGATGAGGTATGGGGATATGCTCCCAGTAAGGAAAAGCCAATGAGTGTCCATGCAGATTTGTTTCTACCTGCCAGAGAGGAGCTTAAAGATAGCTCATTGATCGAGCGTTGGGAGGTACTGTTGAATATCCGAAAGGAGATTACCAAGGCGCTGGAGTTAGCTCGAAAGGATAAGATCATTGGCCATTCCCTGGATGCGGCGGTAAGTCTGGCCCTTCCCCAAGATCTCTTACAGGGATTACAGGATTACAGGGATGAGTTAAGGTCTATCTGTATTGTCTCGGCCGTTGAATTCGCAGATGAGGGAAAAATTGAAGAAGGTTACGAGAGCCAGGAATATCCTGGCCTGGTAATCAAGGTTTTACCTTCACCGTTTCCTAAATGCGAGAGGTGCTGGATCCACGAGTCTACGATAGGGCATGATGGAGAGCACCCTTCCCTATGCAAACGATGCGTGCAGGTTATTAAATTAAGTGCCTAAAGTGCCTAAAATACTTAAAGTTAAGGAATTGTAACCTGGGTAAATCATGCAATTGCGCAAACTTACGCCTGCTTCAGGACTCCAAATCCCTGAGGCTTGATAATTGCTAATTTTTAATTGCTAATTGTTAATTGAAAAGAGATTATCTTTTATTTATTGGATCAACTCTGGTTATTTTGTTCCTTGATCAGGTTTCAAAGTGGCTGGCTATCAATCATTTAGAACCCAATCAGAGCCTTTCCGTAATCACAGGATTTTTCAATTTAGTGTTAGTTAAAAACAGGGGGATGGCCTTTGGTATTTTTAGCCAGAGCAGATCCGGATTTTCCTACTATTTTTTAATAGCAACAACAATAGTTGCCATAGGTGTAATCCTTTTCTTCTTTTACTGGATAAAAGGGGACCAAAAATGGATAGGGCTTTCCCTTATCCTCGGAGGGGCCATCGGCAACCTTATAGACAGGGTAAGATTAGGCTATGTGATCGATTTTTTGGATTTTTTCTTAAAAGGATATCACTGGCCTGCATTTAACATTGCCGACTCTGCGGTCACCGCAGGCACCTTCTGGCTTTTCATCAATATCATGAGAGGAAAGAACCTTAAAGAAGATAGGCCCTAAATATCTTTGCCAGTCCAGCCTCCACACTCGAATCCGGAAGTGACGAGCCATCTTCTGGCACTGAGCTATTGGCAGGCAATATGCCAGAACAGGCTCAAGGCTCATAGTTTAAGAGAGTAGATGCACATTGCCGATTCTTACCCGGGTAAGGCCTGCTTCCCTGGCTGCCTTACGGCATTCCTCGGCGTGCACCCTGGTTGTGGCTGGAAGATCCTTCATTAAAAAGTGGGGATAAAACCCTAACAGGGAATAGGGTATATCAGGACTGCACCGGTGGATAAAAGAGGCGATTTGGTAAATCTCTTCCCTGTCTATATATCCTGGAACGAGCAGGGTGCTGGCTACAAGTAGGGGCACCTCATTCCTTTTATGGATATTCTGGGCGGCTGCCTTAAAATTATCCAATGTCCTTTTATTGCTCACCCCGCACAAGGCCAGGTGAAGGTTCTCTGGCCATGCCTTGAGATCAAACTTTATACAGCCTCCGGACCTCAACGAAATATCGATCATCTGGGAAAGCAAGGCTGGATTCATGGAACCATTTGTCTCCCAGCAGACCCTTATGATTCTTTCCCGGTTTTCGTGAATTGCCTTTTTTGAGACATTTATTGAATGAATCAGCTGAGGGGTTGGGTCTCCGCCAAAGTAACAGATGCAGGCGGTTTTGCTGTCTACGGAGCTTGCAAGCTCAGATACCAGCACTCTATTCCCCATGCTGACCCGTTCCCTGAAGTGCCAGTTCTGGCAATATAGACAGTTGAAGGAGCAGCCGTTATAGAAAACCGCAAGGTTTTTGTAACCATGTTCCGGGCCTTTCTTATAGGCATATTTTGGGTATCCTGTGCCTGTGCCTCCCGGACAGACCCAATCGGCCACACAGTTTGTTGGGAGGGGATCGTAGTACCAATCCACATTAGCATCCTTTGTTCCACCTATTATCCTGCCCCCTGTAACCGACCTGATACCACAGTATCCAAGGCCGCCTTCGGCAATCCGGCATGAGTTAGTGCAAAGCTTGCACCTAATACCTCCGGGATCTCGCGGTGGCACGGCAGGAAGATTAAATGGTTCCCGTGATTTTGCGTGAGCCTCAAGCAGGTGATCGATCATGCCATTATAGCCAGTCCTCAGGCATGTTAGACAGATCCCAATGGCCTGTGAGATAAGAGGTGAAGAGGCACCACAGTATATACAAACACCCATCTTTTTAGCTCCGCCCTAAAATTTCTTTCAGTCTCTTTGCGTTCTTAATAGCATAGCCGCCATAATCATTGTCAAAGTAAAGGTAGGTATCCCTGGACCAATCCCTGATTTTTCGGGCATATGCCTCAAGCTCTTCCTCGGAATATTCCGAGGCATATAGTTTTTTGGAGCCATGCAGCCTGATATAGATGAAGGTGGCTGTATCCTCTTCAATATAGGGGTAGCGCCCGGCCGTATCAGAGATACAAAGGGCGATGTTGTTATCCCTGAGTATGTCTATTGCCCTTTCTTGTGCCCAGCTTGGATGTCTTACCTCTAAGGCATAGCTATGGTTTCCTTTGAGGTATTGACAAAATTGCCTCAATACCGCCTCATCAAAAGATAGGCTGGGTGGAAGTTGAAAGAGGATTGGTCCCAGTTTTTCCTTTAGCGACTCAGCAGAGCTGAAAAATCTCTCCAGAGGTTCCTCGACATCCTTTATTCTCTTTATGTGGGTGATATATCTATTGGCCTTTACCGCCCAGAGGAAGGTATCGGGTGTCCTTTTTCTCCAGTTCTCAAAGACCTGGGGTTTAGGAAGCCGGTAAAAGCTTGCGTTTAACTCAACCGTCCCGAAATGGGTGGCATAGAAGTCGAGCCATTTTGTCTTTGGACAATCCTTAGGATAGAATAGCTCCCTCCAATGATTGTAATTCCATCCCGAAGTACCGATGTAGATTTGGGGTGTCCGTTGACCGTTGACTGTTATCCGTTGTCCGCTATTCATTGTTCACCTTTGCCCGTTCACTGCCGCCCTCTGCCTATCGGTGAACAGAAAACGGTGCACGGTGAACTTTTACAATGTGTCAATCTTTTCGCCCTAAACTTGTTTGAATGATAGCTATCTTTGTGTATATATCTATACTCAGACAAGACGGAAAGCCTGATGATGTTAGTTGATCATTGTCAGTTTCTTTTTGGTAAACATATGATAGTAAACAATATGATTTAAATCAACGGACACTACCTAAAAAAGATTTAGCGAGATATGCAAAATAAAGAACCTTTGACCATAGCCGGCCGGAAGATTCCCTCTATCGTCCTTGATATCTCACGAAGGCTTATAGAAGATGGCTGCCAGGCCTTTATTGTGGGAGGGGCAATCAGGGACTCTCTGCTTGGGTACCAGGCCAAAGATTGGGACGTGGCTACCGATGCAACGCCAGAGAGGATCCATGATCTTTTTCATGATATTACACGCTTTCATTTAAAACACGGGACCGTTACCCTGGTCTTCAGGGGGAGGCATTTTGAGGTAACCACCTTTCGAGGTACCGGAGGTTATGGGGCAAGCATTGAAGAGGATCTTTCCCGCAGGGAATTTACCTTTAATGCCATGGCATATGACATTACTCATAAAAGGATCATCGACCCCTTTGGCGGGAAAGCGGATATGAAAAAGAGGGTTGTGAGGGCAGTGCTCAACCCGATAGATAGGTTTCATGAGGATCCTTTGAGGATGATGAGGGCTATCAGGTTCTCCTTAGAGCTTGGATACTCGATTGAGCCTGAAACACTCATGGCCATAAATCCCATGGCCCAGGCTATTGATATGGTAGCTAAGGAGCGCTTACGGGATGAGCTTTTAAGAATATTATTGGTTAGCAAACCCTCAGCTGGCTTTAACCTGATGAGGAGAACAGGCCTTCTTAAAAGGATCCTGCCGGAGCTTCTTGAAGGGTACAGAAGACGGCAGAATAATTATCACAAATATACTATCTACCGGCACACTATGGAGACGGTTGACTCTATTGATAAGGATCCTGTCTTAAGGCTTTCTGCCCTGTTTCACGATATTGCCAAGCCGAGGGTAAGAAAAAAGATCAAAGGCAGATGGAGATTTTTTGGCCATGCCACCGTCAGTGCAGGGCTTTCCAGGGAGATTATGTTAAGACTTCGGTTTAGCAATGAGTGGATCGCTCGACTGACTCACCTGGTTGCCAATCACATATTTGACTATAAAAAGGAGCTGAGCGATAGGGCAATAAGGCGCTTTATCAAACGGATAGGGGCAGATAAGATTGACGATCTTATAGAGCTTAGAAGGGCAGATGACCTGGCACATGGGTGGGGAAGGGATTTTGAAAAAGATATTGAGGAATTTAAAAATAGGATTAATAGCCAGATTAAAAGATCATACCCTTTCACTATCTCTGATCTAGCGGTAAATGGCCATGATGTAATGGATGTCTTAGGCCTACAACCCGGTCCCAGGGTTGGCAAAATCCTAAGTCAACTTCTTGAAGTAGTCATCGAAAAACCACAGTATAATCAAAAGGATAGACTTATAGAAGTTTTAAAAGACATGAGAGGAAGATGAAGGTGTCTCTGGAATTCTAATGATTCTTCACGCATCTTCCAATGACTGAAAAAGTGGTCATTTGTTTTTAACCCTTGAGGTCAAATTTTACTTGGCAAACTGATAAATTGCTACCATAGTAATGATGTAGTTGAGATTGAATTTTGCGAGTCGAGTTTAAAAACAAGTCACTCATTCAACTTTATGAAACCGGCAAGAGTAGAAAATATAACCTACGACAATATATCCTCTGAAAAGGGGTCTTTTTTAATTGGGAAGGATTTAAGGGCGTAAGGGAGTAGACAACGGGGAGGAAGCATACAGAGAGCAAAGCGTATAGAAAAAACCAAGGGATTAGGGAACCGGAGAATTTAGGGTCTGATTAGAGTTCAGGGCGTGACCGCCAGCTTAGGGTTGTGGCGTTTGTGCTGAACCAAGGCGAAGCAATGCGAGGGGTAATGGTTCAGCGGGTATCCCGAGAATTTCCTTGGTGTGCAAGGATTTGGTCAATATCCGGCTATTAGGATATTTGGAGATTTGTTTGAGGTCCTTTGGCCTGAGTTGTTTGGTCCATTTGACTTCAAGGGGCCAAAAACGGTTTTGGTGAACATAAGCAATGTCAACCTCGCCCTTTGCTTTGATATAGTAGGTGGGAAAATATCGCCGATATTGCGTTATCACACAGGCCTCCGCCAACCTGGCGGTCCAGTCCGGATCCGATAAAATCGGCTTTACTTGCCGGTCGTATGGATCTTCACACGGTTCTAACCACGCTCGAACCGCGTGAAAAATAAACTGATCTGTGAAAACCATTTTGCGAGCTTTCTTGGGTGCGGCCCGGAGCTTGTCTTCTACAAGTGCTGCCTGAATAAAGGCAGCATCCATGGAGACGAGTAAGGCCAAATAATCAGCCACCGTTTTGGGGTGATCAATGGAAAGGTCATGAGCCAGGGCATTCCATGTGACCTGGGTGCCATAACGCTTGATTATGGCTCCTAAGATTTCTCGCAGGTAATGTTCCTGTTTTCCCCTTTTCAGAATGTCCCCTCGGATCCAGTCGCTGTACGTGGCGAACGTAGAGGGCATAATCCGATTGTGTCTTGCGATGTTATTGATAGCTGTCAGAAAACCTCCATGGATGAGGTAAAGTTCGAATTCTTTGTACAAGATATCGAGTGCGGAGGCAGTCGGTTCGATTTCGGGATGCATTAGCCGGTCAAGCTCATCAGAAGCAAATCGCCTTTTAAGCTTAACCGTCTCGAGAAAACTAAGAGGGTAAAGATGAAAATCCACGACATCCTCCGTTCCCCGTCTTCCCGGAAATCGCATCCGCGCTTCCTGAATAATAACCAAATCCGATCCGGTCAGAAACAAAACAGAATTCTCCAGCATTCCTGTGTCAGCAAGGTATTTGACGCCCCTATCCCAATCTCGGATATAGGTGACCTCATCGAGGAGTATATACTGCACGCCGCCTCCGGACATTTCATTCAAAGCTTCTATAAGGAGCCGGATCAAAGAATGATGGTCATCAATGAGTTCCCCGGTCAAATAGGCGATCCTTTCCGGCGCAACGCCACTCTGGAGTAGTTCAGCCATCCACTGCTTCATAAGAGTCGTCTTGCCAACCTGGCGGCCGCCTCCAATGGTGTAAATGCCCGGCTTTTGCCTGGGAAGCTCATCAAGCAGGTAGGATCGGTGGACCAGTGGCTGATTCTGCAATTGCCTCAGGTGAGGATCCAGCTTGACGAAGGCCCTGGGGTCTTCGAGATGAGTATTATGAGGGGAAAAACGAACATCCATGGCAAGTCCTTTTACAATAAGCTATTTTAATCACTTTAGACTGAATAAAAATGTTCATCAGATAATATTCAAAACTTCAATCTATTGTCAAGGAAAATAATCAATCAGAGGGCGACTGAGATTACAAGTCTTTATATGCGTAAGTTCTCAATATGTTGAGGTAGATTATATTTTGTGACTAATCACTGGATTCCTGCTCCCCGCTTTCGCGGGG
>CAZMUW010000036.1:0-9228 GCA_964569645.1 uncultured Desulfobacteraceae bacterium
CACCTTCCTTATACATGGCAAAAAAATTATCCGGTATCTCCGAGGATGGGGTCCCTGGATAACAGGTAGCAAAGGCAATACCTGCCTCAACAGCACCCCTCGCAATGGCCTCGTTACCAAGTAAGAACATCTCTTTGCCTGGCGAATCTATAAGTAGTTTATGCATATTCTTACCCGTATTTAAGGTTAACAGTATTATGTAGCCGTTTACCCGTAGCCCTACCCTTTTCCTCCATAGATCCCCCTTAGTTTTGGCTTCTCTATCTTGCCTGTAGGATTCCGGGGTACATCACCAAAGAATATCCTTCGAGGCCTCTTGTACTTTGGTAATTGTTGACAAAATTCGTTTACCTCATCCTCGGTCATCGCCTTTCCGGGCTTTACCTTAATGATGGCCGCTGGAATCTCACCAAGCCTTTCATCAGATATACCAATAACGGCAACATCCTGGATCCTGCCATTATCTGCAAGAAAATCCTCAATCTCAACTGGAAAGATATTCTCTCCTCCTGTGATGATAAGATCCTTTTTTCTGTCCACCAGCCATATAAAGCCATCCTCATCCATTCTGGCCATGTCCCCTGTTAAAATCCAACCCTTAAAAAGGGTGCCGGCTGTTGCCTCAGGGTTCTTATAATACTCCTTCATCACCCCTGGCCCCTTTACCATTAGCTCACCAGTTTGTCCCTGAGGGACAGGGCCCCTGTTTTCATCTACTATCTGACATTCCCAATCAAAACCAGGGATCCCTATGGCCCCAACCTTGTGTATATTTTCTATTCCAAGATGGACGCATCCTGGACCAGTGGTCTCACTTAAACCATAATCAGTATCATAGCCATGATGAGGAAATACCTTTTTCCAGTTCTTTATCAGGCTTGGAGGGACTGGCTGGGCACCAATATGCATCAATCTCCATTGATCCAGTGTATAATCGGCAAGTTTTATACCTCCATTTTCTATTGCCACAAGAATATCCTGCGCCCAGGGGACCAGCAGCCAGACAATAGTCACCCTCTCTTCTGATATAGCCTCTAAGATCCATTCAGGCCTCACACCTTTAAGGATAACTGCCCTGGCCCCAACTATAAAATTACCAAACCAATGCATCTTTGCACCAGTATGATAGAGGGGGGGGATGCAGAGAAAATTATCCTCATGTGTTTGATTGTGATGGTGATTTTCAATTATGCAGGCAGCCTCAAGGTTTCTATGGGTCAAGAGGATCGGTTTTGGCGTACCTGTGGTCCCGGAGGTAAAGTAAAGGCCTGCCTCATCTTCTATACTTATTTCAAGATCAGGATTTACAGGAGAGCTCCCTTCTAAGATATCCTCATATTTTTCTGCATAATCAGGCATGATCTCATCCGGCCCCACAAAGATATAATCCTTTATGGTACTAAGATCTGCCTCTATCTCGTTTACCCTTTCAATGAATTCCTCCCCAAAGATCATGGCCGAACCCTGGGCAATTCCGGCACATAGTCTTATCTCCTGAGCAGAAAACCTGAAATTCAATGGTACTGCCCAGGCCCCGGTCCTTAAAATTCCAAAGTAAGCGGGCAGCCACTCAATACAGTTCATCATGAGGTGAATAACCTTATCACCCTTTCTAATTCCCTTACCTATCAGGGCATTGGCAAACCTGTTGGCCTGATCATCAAACTCCTTCCATGTTATCTCCACCCTCCTGTTTTTTGCCGGGTCCCGTTCAATAAGGGCAACCTCATTACCATACATCCTGGCATTCCGCGCTAAGATATCACCTATAAACATCTCTTTCTTATCCTTACTTTGTTGTTTAGTACTGAATACCAAAGATTCCAGGGGTAGTCAAGGTGGAGCGTGGGACCCAAGATTTATATTGTGTTGACAAAAAAATCTCTTGACATTTAGGAAAAAACCACATAAGAAAATAGGCGGAGCAATAAAAATGGCTAATACGTTAACGAATCAGAAGGGCATATTCATCTACTTTTTTAGCTTTAGCTTTTTTAGCGGGGTCTGCCTGCTATGCTCTTAGCTTAAGTTTATTGTTTCTAAGAGCCGTGGGCAGGCCAAAGCTGCCCACGGCTTTTTTTAAACATCTTTAAGGAGTGTAACATCTATATCCAACAAAAAAACAGGATGTTACCCTTAGTATGTGCCCTTATAGGCAGGGCATTATTATTTATTAATAATTTAAAAGAGGGGGGAGCTATTATGAGAAAGGTATTTATTTTGGCATTCATTGCAGGGTTTGTTTGTTTTGGCTTGGGCACCTTTGCATGGGCGAAACCAATAAAGGTAGGGGCGGTAATCAATCTAACCGGTCCAGCCTCCAGCTGGGGTCAGTATCATGCCAAAGGTCATAAAGACTACTTCAGGTATGTAAACGAGGTAAAAGGGGGAATTGGTGGGAATAAAATTGATTTGACCGTGGTCGATCATGCCTACAAACCCGCTGAAACGGTTAAATATGTCAGAAAGTTCTGCACCCTGGACAAAATGGATATGATTGCCACCTGGGATGCGGCATCGGGCAACATGGTAAAACCAATAATTCAGAAGTACAAGACGCCTACCATCAATTACTCTACCGATCAAGCAATCCTCAAACCACCCATAGGTTATATGTACCTGCCCTTTGGTAGTTATATCATGGATTCCCATGCAATCTTAGAATATATCAATACCATCCATGAGGGAAAAGAGGCCCCCAAGGTTGGCCTGCTAACTTACATGAACGCCTATGGCAAGACCATCCACGGCCCCAGCAAGGAATATGCTGCAAGACACAATATGAACATTGTGGGCATTATAGAGTTTCCCAGGAAGACCATTAATCTCGATACGGAACTCCTCAGGCTCAAGCATATGGGAGCTGAATATGTTTTCCTTCAGATACTCCCCGCTCACATAATTATGACCCTTCAAGCAGCTGACCGTATCAAATACGACATTCCCTTTTTCGGCACCTGGACAGCCACTGACCCGGATTTCTTTAAACGTGGAAAAGGCCTGATCCGAGATCGAATGACCTGTCAGTTCCCTGGAACTCTCCCGGTTGATGGGACACCTGGAATGAAGGTTATGGAGACATTGTGGAACCGATACAAGACCGTGACCGCATTTGATAATTCCTACTGGGAAGGTGTTGTCATTGCTTCGATTATGGAAAGGGCATTTCAGCGGGCCTATGAAAAGTTTGGAGAAATCAATTCAGTGGCAATCAATGATGCAATGGAGTCTTTCCGGGACGAAGATTTCGGAGGACTTGTCCCCAATGTAACCTACACCAATACCGACCATAGCGCCTCATGGACAGCAAGGATCGTGAAGATCAACGAGAACGCTACTTACACACCTCTCACCAGCTTCTGGGCACCCGGAAAAGAAAGGTTTAAACTTCTAAAAAGGAAGTAAATGAAGGCCTTTAGGGGTCAGCCAAGTATCTTCACCTCCAAACAGCCTGAAGACAAAAGGGCTGAGTTGGAGGTGAAGAACCTGTCTTTACATTTCGGGGGTGTTGTGGCCCTCGATAATATCGATGTATCAGTACACACAGGGGAACTGTTGGCAGTCATCGGTCCAAACGGGGCCGGAAAGACAAGTTTGCTGAACTGCATTACAGGATATTATAGGGCGCAAAAGGGAGAAATCGTCTTCAATGGACAGAATATTACCTCCATGCCAACCCACCACCTTACAGGGCTGGGTATTGGAAGAACATTTCAGAATATTGAGCTCTTCCCGGGTATAAGCGTCCTTTCAAACATGCTCCTGGCCAGGCATATCCACACCAATTATGGTGTAGGCTTAGCCTCTGTCTTTTCTCCATCGGTAAAGAGAGAAGAAGTGCGTCACCGCAAGGTCTTAGAGCAACTTATTGATTTCCTTGAGATGCAAGCCATCAGAAAAAAATTGGTCGGATCCCTGCCATATGGCATGCGGAAAAGGGTTGAGCTGGGGAGGGCCCTGGCCTTAGAACCAAAGCTCTTGGTTCTTGATGAACCCTTTGCAGGAATGACCTTAGAGGAAAAGGAAGATATGGTACGATTCCTGATGGAGTTAAACGAGGGGTGGGGACAGACTATGATCCTGGTAGAACACGATATGTCAGTTGTTATGAGTATATCTCAAAGGGTTGTGGTCCTGGATTTTGGAAAGAAGATAACAGAGGGTCCACCAGAGGTTGTCCAAAATCATCCTCAGGTAATCAAGGCCTATCTTGGAGAAGCTGTGAAAATTTAAAATTAGCAATCTAAAATTATCAATTGAAAACTGCTAATTGCTAATTTTTAATTGTTAATTGAAAAAGGTGTTTAGCTTGAAAAAGATAGAACGCTTAGATGAACACACCCTATCCACCCTTGCCCAATATACACTGCCACAGATTTTAGCCAAGCAGGCCCGGGAATTAGGTTCAAAAAGGACCGCCATCCGGGAAAAGAATTTTGGTATATGGCAGACCTATAACTGGAACGACTATCTCCAGTATACAAAAATGGTGGCTTTGGGTTTAGCAACCCTTGGACTGAAAAGGGGTGAAAATATTGGTATCATTACCAATAATCACCCGGAATGGCTCTTTACTGAGCTTGGTGCCCAGGCCCTCGGTGCAGTAACCTTAAATCTATTTACCTCTGCGGTGGCCAAAGAACTTGCCTTTGGTCTTAGCAGGGTACAGGCAGCCTTTGCGATAGCCGAGGATCAGGAACAGGTAGATAAGCTATTGGAGCTCAGAGAAGAACTTTCCTTTGTCAGGAAGGTTATATATGTTGATCCAACCGGCATGAGGACATACACCAATGATCCATGGCTTATGAGCTTTAAGGAGCTCTTAGAGCTTGGCGCAGATTCAGATAGAAAATCGCCAGATCTTTTTGCTGATGAGTTGGGCAAGGGAAAGCCGGATGAGGTAGCCTTGATGATAATGACATCAGGGACTACCGGCCTTCCAAAACTCTCTATGATAACACATGAAAATTTCACCGAGATGGCCAGAAAATGGCTTGAGACTGCCCCGATCGGAACTGGTGATAACTGGATCTCGATTACTCCACCAGCATGGATCGTAGACCAGATGTGGGGTATGGGAGTAACACTTTCAGGTGGAATGATCATGAACTTTCCTGAAACCCTTGAGACAGTTGTGGAAGATTTTCGGGAAATTGGGCCAACCGTTATCATTACTGCCTCCTGGTTCTGGGAAGATCTTGCCTCAAAGATCAGGGTGAAGATTAGTGATTCCGGTTTCATCAATCGCTTTCTATTTAAAATCTGCATGAGGATTGGAGGGACGGTTGTTGATAGGGAGTCGGAAAAAAAGGAAGTTCCCCCATATCTAAGATCTCTTTACTGGATATCATCTCGTATTATGTTTAGACCTCTCATGGACAGAGTAGGCAGTCTGCAATTCAGGGGCGCCTATACAGGAGGACATCCCATAAGCCCTGATGTCATCCGATTCTTCAGGGCCAATGGTGTAAACCTAAAGCAATGTTATGGACTTACTGAGGCAGGTGGCATATTTCAGGTTCAGCCGGATGATGAGGTTAAGTTAGAAACCGTCGGGGTACCTTTGCCACGTACAGAGGTAAAGATTGGCGAAGATCAGGAGGTCCTCGTTTTAAGCAAATCAAACTTTGCCGGCTACTATCAGGACCCGGAGGAAACAGCCAGGTCCCTAAGAGATGGCTGGCTCCATACAGGGGATGCCGGATATATAGATAATGATGGGCACCTTCTCATTATCGGGAGAAAGGCAGAAATAATGAGGACAAGAGAGGGTGAGGCCTTTTCCCCTGACTTTATTGAGACACGACTAAAATTCAGCCCCTATATTAAGGAGGCTGTAATCTTTGGCGAAGGACAACCTTATATCACTGGCTTCATAAACCTTGATTTCGGAAATGTTGGTAACTGGGCAGAAGAAAGAAAGATACCATATACCACCTATACAGACCTTTCCCAGCAACCTGGGGTAGAAGATCTTATCAGGGGAGAGATCAGGCAGGTAAATACCCAGTTGCCAGAACCGATGCAACTTGTTAATTTTATTCTTCTTTACAAGTTACTCGATGCAGATGACGAGGAATTAACCCGGACGGGTAAGGTTAGAAGAAAATTTGTCTTTGAACAGTACAAAGACCTGATCGATGCCATGTATTCCGATAAGAAAGAATTAGAGGTTAAAGGTCAGGTGAGGTACCGGGATGGACACGTTGGCACCATTGAAACCACTGTCAAGATACTTAAAGTTTAATGAATATCGTTAACCGTTATTAGTAAACTATCAAGCTTATTATATGTCGTAGTGAAAAAGGAATTTTCACGGGAAAAATAAGATCAATCAACTAATAACCAATAACGAATAACCAAACCGGGAGCCCTTTCCATGGAATTTTTTTTTCAAATACTAATAAATGGCCTATCCCTCGGTTTTCTTTATGCCCTTGCCGCCCTGGGCTTTGTCATGATTTTTAAGTCCAGCAGTGTACTTAATTTTGCCCATGGTGAATTAATAGCAATTGGGGCCTTTCTATTCCTTGTGCTTTCAACGTGGGCAAGGCTACCTATTTGGTTGGCCTTTGTGCTGACCCTGGCAGGCTCCTTCTCTCTTGGATTTATCATTGAGCGCTTTTTCTTGCGGCCCCTGATTGGTGAGGCCCTCATTGAAGTCATCATGCTGACTGTAGGACTGGCAATTATGCTCAAAGGATTGATGTTGTTTATCTTCGGGGGAGATATCCATGATTATCCCAAGTTTTTGCCCGAAGCTCTTTCCCTGAACTGGGGAACTATTCAAATTCCCTCTGTCTACGTGGCGGCCTTCATTATTGGGATCCTCTTTCTTATCATATTCGGTTTCTTCTTTAAATACTCCTCCCAGGGCATTTTTATGAGGTCAGTAGCCGACAACCAACCTGCTGCCCTTTCCCTCGGGGTTCATGTGAGGAGGGTGTTTGCCCTTTCATGGGCCATTGCAGCACTGGTTGCAGCCATGAGCGGCATGGTGCTCGGTATCATCAGCGGCGCAAACGTGCATGAATTGAGCTCCATAGGCCTCAAGGTCTTCCCGGTGGTCATCTTAGGAGGACTGGATAGTATTGGGGGGGCCATTTTGGGTGGGCTTATTATCGGTTTGCTCGAGACCTTTACAGGAGGATATATCTCCGCTTCTTTGCGGGAAATTATCCCGTATATTGTACTTGTCTTCATCCTGATGGTAAGGCCTTATGGTCTTTTTGGCATGGTGGAAATAGAGCGGGTTTAACATAGACAGAGGAAGGTTAAAGGAACATGCGCAAATTTCAATTCCACCCTTGCGGAAATTTCAAAGAATCATACCAAAAAGAGCTCACCATCTTCGAAACAGACTTTGGCAGATTCTGGTCGTTTATCGGCCTTCTGCTTCTCTTCGGTGTTATCCCGTTTATCAGTAACCCCTATATTCTATACATAGTCAATACCATCGGGATCTATGCGATTGCAGCCATAGGGCTCAATCTCCTCATTGGATATACAGGTCAGATCTCCCTTGGCCATGGCGCCTTCTTCGGCGTGGGGGCATACGCTGCTGCCATCCTGTCGACCAAGGCGAATTTCCCTTTTTTGATCGCTGTCCCTGCTGCAGGCTTGATCACAGCCCTTGTAGGTATGGTCTTTGGTCTCCCTTCGGCCAGGCTGAAGCATCTTTATCTGTGTATTGCTACCCTTGCAGGCCAGTTCATTCTTGAGTATGTCTTTGTACAATGGGAAAGCCTTACGGAAGGTGCAGATGGCATCATCGTTACTGAGGTTACCTTGTTTGGTCTCGATTTAGGTAATGATCGAGCCTTTTATTACGTGATATTTGTTTGCTTTACAGTGATGACATGGATGGCCGTTAACCTGGTTCGCACCCGATATGGACGCGCCTTCATTGCTATTCGCGATAATGACCAGGCTGCCGAGGGAATGGGCATACCTATCTTTCTCTATAAGCTTCTGTCTTTTGCCATAAGCTCCTTCTACGCAGGGTTTGCTGGCGCGCTCTATGCCTATTACATGATGAGTATAAACCCGGAACTTTTTAGTCTGTGGTTATCCATAGAATATATTGCAATGATTATCATTGGGGGGCTGGGAAGTATACCAGGGTCTGTTTTTGGTACTCTTTTCATCGTTGTCTTGAATGAAGTGTTAAGCCATATAACCGGATTCTTCATGAATGTTAGCCCATCCATTGGAGGTGCCATCACCATAGCACCCCTCAGGGAGTTCGTATATGGATTGGCCATTGTATTGTTTATCATCTTTGAACCAAAAGGCCTAGCTGAGGTGTGGAGGATCGTCCGCTCAAGTTTCAGGCTTTGGCCGTTTTCATACTAATGTTTGTTGTGTTTATTGAGTTTGTTGTGTTTATTGAGTTTTAATCCGCCTAAGGTGGGTCTGCTGCAGATCCACAGGGCAGGCGAGCCCAAGAAACCCAATGAGCTCATTTTATGGTAAAGTTATGGAAAATAATATTTTATTACAAATCAACAATATCAGCGTTGTTTATTCAGATGTAATCCAGATCCTTAAGGCTGTCTCCCTGGACGTTAGAAAGGGTCAGATTGTCTCTCTACTTGGGAGCAACGGTGCAGGTAAGACTACTACCTTAAAGGCGATTTCAGGTCTCCTGAAGCCAGAGAATGGCAAGGTTACTGAGGGCACGATAGATTATGAAGGCCATAATATCCAGAATTCAGCACCAGAGACAATTACGAGGCTGGGCATTATTCAAGTCCAGGAAGGAAGACAGCCATTCAAATACCTCACTGTTGAGGAAAACCTCAGGGTAGGAACGGCTACCAGGTGGGGTAAGCCTTACAAGAAAGATTTAGAATTGGTTTACCATTACTTCCCTCCCCTCGTTACCAGGAAAAATGCCCTTGCAGGATATTGTAGTGGTGGGGAATTGCAAATGCTGGTAATAGGGAGGGCATTAATGGCTCAACCAAGGCTCTTGTTGTTGGATGAGCCTTCTTTGGGGCTGGCGCCCTTGCTGGTTAAAGAGATCTTTGAGATAATCAAGAGGATAAATGAAGAGCAGGGTGCAACCCTCATGTTAGTTGAACAAAATGCCAATATGGCCCTGCAGATAGCCCACTTTGGATATGTAATGGAAAATGGAAAGATCGTCCTCGAAGCTGATGCAAAAGATCTGAGGGAAAATCCTGATGTCAAGGAGTTTTATCTGGGTGTAGCGGCATCGGGTAC
>CAZMUW010000037.1:0-9068 GCA_964569645.1 uncultured Desulfobacteraceae bacterium
CAGGATATAAAGAATATAAGAAAATCTTGTTAATCCTGTTAATCCTGTCGAAAAAAGTTCCGCCGCAGGCGGCTAGTTTCTTCTTAACCTTTTAGTAATTTACCACCATATTTATCAATAAAGATGTCAAGATCCTTTTGCCAATTTGGCATGATATTAAGCCCTTCTCTCTTCAACTGTCTGTTCTCAAGGATAGAGTTGAGTGGTCTTATTGCAGGCATAGGATAATCCCTGGTTCCACAGGAAGAAACAGGGATCTTAATTTCCATTTTCTCCAAAAAGTACCTTGCCCACTCATATCTACTGCAGTAACCTTCTGATGTGGCATGGTAAACCCCCTCTTTTCCATTGTCTATCAATAGCTTGATCTGCTGGGCCAGCCTATAAGACCACGTAGGGGAACCGAACTGATCATTAACAACATATAGAGATTTCTTGTCCCTTTTAAGAGCCAATTTAAGCATGTTCTTTAGGAAATTATCTCCCTTAATGCCATAAAGCCAACCAGCCCTGATAATAATATAATTTGGAGTATTCTGCTTCACAGCCATTTCGCTCTCCATCTTTGTAAAACCATAAAAAGAGAGGGGATCCATGTGATCATCTTCAAAATACGGCTGTGGTAGTCTCTTTCGGCCATCAAATACAAAATCGGAAGATATGTGAACGATAATCTTATCATATCTGGCCGCTACTTGCGCCAAGTTCCTGGTACCCTCCACGTTAATTCTCTCAGATACCTTTCTTTCTGTTTCACACTCATCTACCTTGGTAAAGGCAGCACAATTAAGAATGATATCGGGCGATAATTGATTAATGCTCGCTATTACGTTGTCCCAACTGGTAATATCAAACTCTATTTTATCTGGAGCAATGACTTCATAGTCGCTTTTCAAAACCTCTTTACACTCGCTGCCAAGTTGTCCGCTTGAACCAGTCAATAGAATCTTCATTTCTTCATATCCTCCAGCTTTACTTTCATCTTTAAGCCTTACTATTTAATAATACTATAATTACAAAAATTTATTCATTATTTTATCTTGCCCTAGATACCTTATTTATTACATGTGGTATTTAAATCAAAGATTAGATATTGAAACCATTCCAAGAGCAAAGATTATTAGCCCACATAAACGGATGATCGTGGCACTAGCTGTATTGCACCACCAATTGATAAGAGCTTTAATCTGTGGTAATGGTCCTATTACCAGGTATACCCCCTTAATTAAGGAAAGAAGGCCCAATATAAGAGACAACCAGAATATTTGTGTATAAGCAAAGGCACCTACTATTAATATTATCCCGAAAATAACGGGTAAAATAGCCAGCAACCTTATTCTTTCCATAAAAAGGAGTTTTTTCAAAACCTCCATTATTCTTTCAGTATAAACAATCAAGAAGGTGCCTATAACTATCCACAAGATTGCTACGACATATAAGGCTATAATCATGTTATCCTCCGAAAATCATAGTTTATAAACAATTAAGCCCTCAAAAAATCGATCGAGTTTCCTTTTAGGGAGTAGAGTATAAGGGAAATTACCTGGTTGGTCAAGGTAAACCCCGTTAGATTTCAAACAGAATATTTTGCCGCATAAAAAATATTAAAAGCAGCTGCTAAAGAAGAGTTTATCTTAGGTTCATACCCTTTATCGACTTTAATGTTACCGTGGGGAAAGGGGCTGGATTCTTATCCCCAGATGAGGTATAACCTCCACATATTTTTGAAGTCGATGTTGAAATCCCTCCTTTCCTGAGAGAGTTATATAAAAAATACATAAGTAAAACGGGTTTTGAATTTCTTTAATAATCAAAGAAAGTCTCAATAATCTCAAAGATCTGTAACAGGAGATAAAATGGAAGGAATGAAGCTGATTTGTTTTGGGGAAAACAATACGATAAAAGCGCAAAAAGAAAGGGGTAAATGCAAAAAAAACCCATTCAATGAAGAACCATGGCAATCAGCCAATAGAATCTCTTTAGACCTTACCTATCTTTTTGACACCCCAGGTGATTACCCATCTATTACCCTTGAAGATATTAAAGATATTGCACCACAGGTAATCAAGGCCCATAGGATGTTAAAAAAAGATGAAGGAGATATCTATGACAATGGGATACCAATGACCGGCTGGCAAAACCTTCCGGAAGAGATAGCACAAGGACATTTAGAGGAGATAAAATCTGCAGCCCGGAGTCTTAGCAGCCGAATTGATGCATTCATTTCTTTAGGAATAGGCGGATCTTACTTAGGCATCGAGGCCACATTAAAGGCATTGACCCATACCTATTTCAATCAGTTGAGGCGAAAAGAAAGAGGGGATGCACCAGAGATCTATTTTCTGGGTCAAAACATGGACCCTGACTTTTTCATGGACACCCTCGATATGCTAAAGGGCAAGACCGTTGGAATAAATGTTATATCCAAATCAGGTACAACAACAGAAACTGCTATTGCCTTCAGGATCCTGCGCAATTTAATGGAGAAAAACTGGGGTCAAGATGCCAAAAATCTAATCTATGTGACTACCGATGCTGGAAGGGGTGCCCTGCAAAAATTATCAAAGGATAAGGGATATAGAATCTTTCCTATTCCCGATAATATCGGTGGTCGCTATTCAGTTTTGACTGATGTTGGATTATTAGGTCTGGCTATGGCAAATATTGATATCGAGGAATTCGCCGCAGGATTCAAATATATGAGGAAAATTACAATGTCTGATGATCTCTGGAAAAATCCGAGTCTTCTTCATGCAGCGGCGCGCTATGCAGCGTGGTTGAAGGAGAAAAAGATAGAGGTAGTGGCTACTAACTCGGCATCTCTATACGGCGTAGTTAGGTGGATGGAACAGCTATTCCCAGAAAGTGAAGGCCATTCCGGCCATGGGATGTGGGTGTCTCCTTCCCTTTACCCTGAAAAACTACATGCCAATGGCCAGATGGTTCAACAGGGAGAACGAAATATCTTAGAGACCTTTATTATGTTAAAGGAACATGATAACAGGATTAGCATTCCACAAGATAAAGACAACCTTGATGGATTGAATTTTTTACCCGATAATGGTAGAGACATGAATAGCATTAACCGAATGGTTATTGAAGGACCTGCCTATGCCCATTATTTAGGGGATGTTCCCAATATGACAATTGAAATACCAAGAAGAAGCGCATTTAGCCTGGGGGAGATTTATTACATGATGGAAAGATCCGTAGCCATAAGTGGATACCTCTTTGGTCACAATCCCTTTATCCAACCAGGTGTAGAAGAGTATAAAAAGGCAATGTTTGCCTTGCTTGGGAGGCCTGGATTTGATGAAAAGGGGAAAGAGATCAAAGACAAGGTCAGCAAGATGAAGAGGATTAGAATATAATAATCTGCTTGAGTGAGCGAGCAAACTGAGATTTAATTTGAGCCATAGTAAAAAACGAAACGTTTCGTTGGGGGGAACAGCCAGGAATCCGGAGGATGTATTTGCCCTTTATGATCTAAGGCTCGAATTTGCTGAAATCCCTAATAAAAAAGTATTATAAAAAAAGTATTGACAAAAGCATTGTTATGACCAAAGATAGACCAAATTAGAAATTGGTGTTAATATGTACAAAATGAGAAAATCAAGGCTTAAAAGTCCAAAGTTCATAATTGCACTTTTCCCAACTGTTATTATTGTTATCCTTTTTATCTGGTTATTGATGACTATCTTTGAAGGCGAAAACCCGCAGGGTCATTTAGAACCATTACCAGATTATTTAAGTAAGAGCCTTAACTTCAATGTCACGGTTTCTGACCTAAAGATGGGACTGAGAAATATAAAGGTGGGTGTAAAACAGGATGGTCCTGTGATTCCTATCATAGAAAAGGATTTTTCATATGAGGGACTATTCAATGAAAGGGGAATCCATACATTTAACGAGGAATTTACATTAGATCCAAAAAAATTACATCTGGTACAGGGACAGGCTAATCTTATCATCGAGATTCACGATTTCTCTAAAAGGAGAGGTGGCGATGGAAATCTTTTATTATTAGAGCATAAAATGATAGTGGACACTATTCCTCCATCAATAACGCCCATCAGTAGAAGCCATAACGTCAATATGGGAGGTTCCGGCCTGATAATTTATAGGATCTCTACCGACACATATCAAAGCGGTGTTTTAGTAAATGAGGTGCTTTTTCCTGGTATACCTTTTAGGAACGATTATCAAACTGGAATATATATCTGTTACTTTGCTGCTCCCTACAATATAAAAAAAGATGCTGCTTTGTATCTCTGGGCCAAAGATAGGGCTGATAATGAAACAAAAAAGGTCTTCCTTTATCATATCAGGCAAAAACGCTTTCATAAGGATAAGATAAGGATATCAGACCGGCTCTTAGATCATGTAATCCCCCGTTTTCATCATGATTTACTTGGGCTAGATAAAACTAAGATTGAGAAATATCTGATAATTAATAGTAGATTGAGAAATGAGACCTACGCTGTAATTAAAGAACTCTGCCAATCACCAATTGAGGAAAAATTGTGGGATGGGCCCTGGCTAAGAATGAAAAATGCCGCCACAATGGCCAATTTTGGTGACCAGAGAATCTACTATTACAAAGGTAAGTTGATAGATAGGGGGGTACACCTGGGTGTTGATCTGGCATCATTGGCCAGATCTCCAGTCCAGGCTGCCAATACTGGCAGGGTTATTTTTGCCCAAGATCTTGGAATCTTCGGCTTAACAGTGGTAATTGATCACGGTCAGGGCCTTTATACCTTGTATGGTCACTTAAGCAGGATTGATGTAGGTGTTGATCAACCCATCACCAAGGGAGAAATAATTGGCCTTACTGGTCAAACCGGTCTAGCGACCGGTGATCACCTACATTTCGGCTTTATGGTACATGGTATTGATGCCAATCCAATAGAATGGTGGGATCACCGCTGGATAAAGGAAAACATATATAGAAAGTTTAGCATGATAGATAAGCTCATCGAGAAATAATACAAGATCTTTGCATAAGTTAGCCCGACTATGGCGGGAGGGCAGGCAAAAAATGGCAGGTCTCAGTGCCTTGATTATATATGAAAATTGATTCACGTTTAAAGGTTATCCAGGTTAGTTGCTATTCCGGTTATAAGGCAAATGAGCGGCCGATTAATCTTACTGTCCGGGGGAGAAAACTACTGGTAGAAGAGATTATCGACCGATGGTATGGGGTAGATCATAGCTATTTCAAGATATTAGCTAATGATCAGAAGATCTATCTTATTAGATATAACCAAGATGAGGATCTATGGACCCTGGAGAAGATCATGGGTCTAAAAACGTGATGAATCTTTATAATCCAACTCCCTTTTTTCCAGATAAGATATCCGATCCCGTAATCGAGCTGCCTCCTCAAAATCTAACCTTCCGGCTGCGGTAAGCATCTCCTTCTTTAGTGATTTTATAACCTTAGGTAACCTATCAAGAGACATATATTCCTCCTCTGGTTCTGAGACAGTGGGAATACTCACATAATCTGCTTCATAAACAGAGCCAAGGATATCAGAAATATCCTTCTTAATCGATTCCGGGGTAATCCCATGTGCTTCATTATATCTCCGCTGTAAATTCCGCCTCCTGTTAGTCTCATCAATTGCCTTTCTCATGGAAGGTGTGACCTCATCAGCATAAAAGATAACCTTACCATCCACATTTCTGGCAGCCCGCCCACAAGTCTGGACAAGAGACCTCTCAGATCGTAAGAAACCCTCTTTATCTGCATCCAAAATGGCCACCAGCGAGACCTCTGGAAGATCTAAACCTTCCCTTAAAAGATTGATTCCTATAAGGACATCAAAGATTCCAAGCCTAAGATCTCTGATAATCTCCGTCCTTTCAATGGTATTTATGTCAGAATGGAGGTACCTGACCTTAACACCCAATTCGGTATAATACTCAGTTAGATCCTCAGCCAGGGCTTTGGTGAGAGTGGTAACCAAAACACGCTGACCATTATTTATGACATCCCTGATAGCGGTTAATAGACCATCCACCTGACTGTTTGCCGGTTTGACCGAGATCTCCGGGTCTATTAGGCCAGTAGGTCTAATAATCTGCTCGATCACGTGGGTTACCCTATCCAATTCATATGGGCCTGGGGTGGCAGAAACATAGATTGTTTGGTTGACCCGAGATTCAAATTCCTCAAACTTCAGTGGTCTGTTATCAAGGGCGGAGGGAAGGCGAAAGCCAAATTCAACTAATGTCTCTTTCCTTGATCTATCACCCTTGTACATACCCATTAGCTGGGAGTTCGTAATATGGCTTTCATCCAGGATAATAAGCGAATTATCCGGAAAATAGTCAAGAAGTGTTGGGGGTGGCTCGCCGGGTCTCCTTCCTGTTAGATGTCTGGAATAGTTCTCTATACCATGACAATAACCTATCTCCACAATCATTTCTAAATCATATAGGGTCCTCTCTTCGATTCTTTGTGCCTCAATCCATTTTTTTTCCCTTTTAAAATACTCAATCCTTCCGGTGAGCTCTTCTTTAATGTCCCGGATGGCCTCTTGCCTCTTAGGCAGTGTGGTCACATAATGGCTGGCCGGGTATATAGCCACCCGGCTTAGACCTTGCATAACGTGACCTGTAAGTGGATCAATCTCCTGAATACCTTCAACACAATCGCCGAAAAATGTTAGCCTGATAGCGTAGTAATCCTCGTATGCCGGATAGATATCCACCACATCACCCCTGACCCTAAAAGATGATCGATGAAAGTCAAGGTCACTCCTTTCATAGTGAATTTCCACCAACTTTTTGAGGACATCTTCTCGGCTTATATAATCTCCTTTTTCTACATAGAGAAGCATACCATGATAGGCCTCAGGGGAACCAAGCCCGTAAATGCATGATACACTGGCTACAATAAGAACATCATCCCTGTCCAGAAGGGATCTGGTCGCCGAGTGCCTCATCTTATCGATCTGCTCATTGATAGAGGCATCTTTCTGTATATATGTATCGGTTTGAGGGACATACGCCTCGGGCTGATAATAATCATAGTAACTTACAAAATATTCAACTGCATTGTTTGGGAAAAGGTTTTTGAATTCCCCATAAAGCTGGGCGGCTAAGGTCTTGTTAGGAGCAATGACAAGGGCGGGTCTTTGTACTATTGCCACCACATTGGCTATGGTAAATGTTTTTCCGGAGCCGGTTACGCCAAGCAACACCTGATGCCTGCCTCCTTCTTCTATTCCTTTACTAAGGGCATCAATAGCATGTTGTTGATCACCTTTCGGTTCAAATGGAGAGATAAGCTGAAAAGCTGAAGACCTTTGCACTTGTGTTTGTTGGGTTTGTTGTGTTTGTTGTGTTTGTTGGGTTTTGTGTTACAGGTTGCGAGTCAGATTCCATACCTCACATCCCATATCTCCATGCTGCTAATTGCTCAAGAATACAACTGACAAATGACGAATGACAAATGACGAATTTATCCGGACTCCTCAATCCTAAATCGCCAACTTGTGCCTTTCGGTCCATCTTCAAGAATAATCCCCTTTCCGGATAGTTCCTCCCTGATTGCGTCAGCCCTGGCCCAATCTTTTATCCTTCTTGCCTCATCCCTCTCCTGGATCATTCTCTCAATCTCCTCAGTGTCTATTTCAGAGGGAGCCTTTATTATCTCCTGAAAAAATTTAGATGGTTCCCCTTCAAGCAGACCCAAGACCTTACCACAGTCAAGAAGATCACTTCTTGCCTTAATCAATCGGGATTTGATGTCCTTCCCTTGGACTGATGAATCTATGAGTCTATTAATATCCCTTACCTTATCAAAGATTAATCCTAATCCCTCCGCTGTATTAAGATCATCATCCATAACGTTTATAAAGTGGCCCTTAAGATCATCTTCATCTAATTGAGTCAGAAATGGGGTGATTATCCCTTTTGAATTACTTTCACAAGGCCCGATTATCTCTTCCAATCTTTGAAGAGTCCTGTAGATCCTCATAAGCCCGGATCTGGCTTCCACCAGGGCAGATCGAGAAAAATCCAATGGACTCCTATACTGCTTGGAAAGCAAAAAGAGCCTTAATTCCTGGGGGTGATATAACTGAAGTGCATCCTTTATGGTAATAAAATTACCCAGAGATTTAGACATCTTTTCCGATTCCACAGTCAAAAACCCATTATGTACCCAGTAATTTGCAAAATTGACATCATTGGCCGCCATTGCCTGGGCCCTCTCGTTTTCATGGTGCGGGAATATCAGATCCAGGCCCCCGCCATGTATATCAAAATTCTCCCCTAAATACCTACAGCTCATAGCAGAGCATTCTATATGCCATCCTGGTCTTCCCTCACCCCAGGGACTCTTCCATTTAGGTTCCCCTGGTTTTGCCCCTTTCCAGAGAATAAAATCCATAGGATGGTTTTTTTTCTCATCAACAGCAATCCTTGCACCGGCAACCATCTCCTCCAGTCGGCGACCTGAAAGCTGACCATAACTATCAAAGCTTTCAACAGAAAAGTAGACATTAGTATCAGCTATGTAGGCAAATCCTTTTTCAACCAGGCGTCTAATCATATCAATAATATCATCAATATGCTCTGTGGCCCTGGGCTCCACATCAGCATCGAGCACACCTAAGGCAAGCATATCTTCGTGAAAGGCAGTTATATATCTTTCTGCCAGGGTAATGGCATCCTCCCCGGTTTTTTTCGATCGATCAATGATCTTATCATCCACATCAGTAAAATTTCTAACATAGGTAACCTTAAAGCCCCTGGCCCTGAGATATCTAACCAGGACATCAAAAACAATGGCCGAGCGGGCATGTCCTATGTGGCACAGATCATAGACAGTAACCCCACAGACATAGATACCGATCTCACCAACCTTTAGTGGCTTAAAGACCTCTTTTTTCTGGCCTGCTGAATTATATAACTTGAGGGACATCTATTATCCTTTTTGGTATCCGTTCACTGATTTTTTCGCCCGGTTCTAAGGTTTGTCATCCTCAATAGAGAAACGGAGTAATGGAGTGTTGGAGTAATGGAGTAATGGATTATTCGCCTCCATATATCGC
>CAZMUW010000038.1:0-9007 GCA_964569645.1 uncultured Desulfobacteraceae bacterium
TTCCTTCAGTATGCCTTTAACATCGGCACTGTCCAGGGCTAAGGGAAGGGAGTTTAACGAAGTACCATCTTTAACAGTCATATCCGGCCCTAAGCTATCGTCTGAGCTCGCCGCAAGCCCTAACCCTTACCGAGACACTGAAGAATACACGCACGCGGATTACGAGGCGATTATTGCTCCTTTCTTTCGATAATGGATAGCCCATTCAGGTATGGTCTTAGGGTCTCCGGAATAATCACACTTCCGTCAGGCTGCTGATAATTCTCCAGGATTGCAACAAGGGTTCTTCCAACTGCCAGACCTGAGCCGTTGAGGGTATGGACGAGTTCTGTGCCGCCCCCCCTTTTTCTTCTAAAGCGAATATTTGCCCTTCTGGCCTGGAAGTCTTTAAAGTTACTACAGGAGGATATCTCTCTAAATAGCTGTTGCTCGGGGAGCCAAACCTCAATATCATAGGTTTTAGCAGCAGAAAAGCCAAGATCACCGGTACACAGGGAAACTACTCTGTAGGGAAGCTCCAGGTGCTGTAAAATCTCCTCTGCATCGACAGTTAAGGACTCCAATTCCTGGTCTGAATCCTCAGGACAGCAAAATTTAACCAGTTCCACCTTGTTAAATTGGTGTTGCCTGATAAGCCCCCTTGTGTCTTTCCCGTAAGAGCCTGCCTCTGAACGGAAGCATGGGGTACAGGAGACATACCTGATGGGAAGCTCTTCAAAGGATAGGATTTCATCCCTGTGTATATTGGTAACAGGCACCTCTGCCGTAGGGATGAGAAATAGGTCCCAGCCATCCACCTTGAACAGATCCTCTCTAAATTTGGGTAATTGACCTGTTCCGGTCATACTAACGGAGTTAACAAGAAATGGGGGAAGGGTCTCGGTGTAACCATGATGATTGGTATGAATATCAAGCATGAAATTGATCAGGGCCCTTTCTAATGTTGCACCTAAACCGCATTGAAGAGAAAATCTGCTCCCAGCTATCTTGGCTGCCCGGGAAAAGTCAAGGATATTTAACCTCTCTCCGATCTCCCAATGGGGAAGAGGATTATAATCAAAGTCCCTAATCTTTCCCCACCTCCTGATAACCGGATTCTGATCGGCATTCTTACCCACAACCACCGATTCATGTGGGATATTGGGGACAAGCATCAAAAGCTTATTCAGTTGATCCACTATCTCAGGTAGTTTAGCCTCAGTCTCTTTTATCTCTTTAGAGACACCCTTCATCTCAGAGATAAGGGATGATGTATCTTCTCCTCTCTTTTTCATAGCCGCTATCTGGTCAGAAACCTTATTGCGTCGATACCTGAGCCCTTCAAGACTTGCCAGGATAGATCGTCTCTTCTCATCTAGAGCTTGAAATCCGGAAAGATCAAGATCATAACCCCTATCTTTGAGCATATCGGTTATCAGGTTTAGGTTAGACCGGACAAATTTTAGATCAAGCATCCCTTCTCCTTATAAACCCCTTTGGGGAAGAGCACTGGAGTGTCCATAAATCTGCTGGATTCAGGCATAAGGATTTTTGGGTAGTTTAATTTCCAGCAGGAGAAGAACTTATCGGCTCTACAGTATACTCGATTATGTCTTCGGGTAAGTTGCTAAAAATAATCATAAGAGGAATAGAAGAGCTGGGAGGGATATTTATATTCATCTTATCTTTGCCGAGCTTATTCCTCAGTCGATTATCTATCTCTTCCATGGACAGGGATAGTAGCTCTTTATCACTAATTTGGTTACCAGCATAGACGGTCTTGCCTCTAATTGCCTTACCTTTGGAGTCCAGGATAGTGGATCTGAGCCTGATAAAACTCCTTCTATCCGGGTAATTATTTATTACCAAACCTTTAACCACAAAGAGCTTACCCGCCTTCTCCGAATCCACAAAAGAATACTTTAAATCCTTAAAGGATAGTTTTTGGTTTCCCTTGTCAAGGGCCTGTTCTTTAGATAGGGGTCTTTTAAAGAAAGGGAGGTATTCTGAGAGTAAATCTGGTTTTAATCTAATCAAGGCATATACAGCCCCAGTAACTATAAAAACGATTAACAAAATTGTGATCCATAATCCTGCTCTGTGCCTTTTTTTCACAACCGGACGGGGTTTGAACAGCTCTTCTGCCTCTTTTACCTCTTCTTCCCTTTCTAATTCCTTTTGGGCTATGATCTCCTCTTCAACCTTCGTTGCCCTATCCATTGCCTCATCGACATCTACGCTTTCCCCTTCCATCCTCTCTACAAAGCCTGAGTCTAAATGAGATAAATCCTCCACAGAAACTGTTTCTAACTCTTCCTCTTCCTTACCGAACTCTTCCCCTTCCTGAACAATTACTTCCTCTTCCTCAATCCCTTCGGCAGGGGTTTTATCGAAATCTGAGAACAGATCCTCCTCTTTAGAGATCTCTTCTGTGGCCACACGCTCTGTCTCTTCTAATTCCTCTGGAAAGGCTTCCTCAATCTGTACCTCTTCCTTAGACGGCAAGGCAGTGAATATATGTCTACATAAGGAGCATCTAACCTTTGAGCCAGGCTCTTTCAGAAGATTTTCGTCAAGGTTAAATTTAGCATGGCAACTCATACATTCAATTATCATGTTTATTCTCCTTAGAATTAATCCTTTACTTCGCCGATCCTCTTTCCTTAATATGTCTAACCAGATAGGACAATGTCAATCCTTTATCAATAATATACTCAATAATTATTACAGATTTTCCTGCCTGCTCTCTTCCTCTGGGATCTTTTTAATATTTTATAATGCCCAATCAAAAGACCTTTTTATATCTAAATTGTTATCAATTAATAATAAATATTGAATATTCAAGCAAATGTCAATTAATATTCATATATTCATAGCTTGTTATATGTAAAAATCCACGCCCATAGGACGTGGCTTTGATTGGCCCCCAGAGGGGGCGTTGGTTATCTTGCATCATCCACAGCCAATTAACTCTGACCCCGCTCTCCGAGGCGTAGGCTCTACGAGCCGGAGGCCCAGAGGACGGGGTTTTCCAGAACTAAATAAATGTAATCGTGAGCTAAGTCTATAAAATATCAAAACCTTATTCTGCATCTATATCCCTAAAGGTTTTCTACTTGACAACAAGAGGTGCTCCAGCTAATATCCTTTGCTAAAAGTTATAATAATAATAGCTATCTGCGTGTCCATAAAAGAGGTTTTTAGATGGAGAAGGTATTGAGAATAACCAAGGTGGAATCCTATCTTATATCCCTTATGGAGAAGTTCCCTATCCTGTCCTATTATGCCAGGTCCAGAGGTTGGTCTTTTTTGATAAGCTGGGGACACCGGTTGGCCGGATTGACACTCGTCGGCTATATGTTCACTCATATCTTTACATTATGCCTATTATTTATCCCCGGATTATTCGAGGCAGAGATGAAATTGCTACATAATTTTGTCTTTTCTTTTCTTGAATGGGCCCTCGCTATCCCTGTTATATTTCATTCCTTGAATGGTGGGAGATTAATCCTTTATGAGCTCTTTCATGTGAGAGAAGATGAGATAGTGATACGTTGGACGCTTATTCTTGGCCTTCTCTATATCCTAATCCTCGGGTTTTTATTTATAGAGGAGAGTCAACAAGTATCACTTGCTCTATTCTGGTCGATCACTGTTGCTATAAGCCTTATTGCCTTTTTACTTGTACTTTACAAGATCTGGAGGACCGGTAACTCCCTCCTTTGGAAGCTCCAGAGGGTTACCGGTGCATGTATGATTCCAATGCTATTAGGCCACATGCTGTTTATGCATATGAGCTATCTAACAGGCCATGACAGTAAAACCATTTTATTAAGAATGCAAAACCCCTTTATAAAATGGATAGATTTTGTTTTTATCATTTTTCTGCTCTTTCATGCAGGCTATGGTGTATTCAGTGTTATTGCCGATTATGTGAAGCCGGGTCTCTTGCTCAAGTCTTTAGCGTTCCTTGTAATTGTTGTTATGGTTATGTCAGCCTTTCTCGGCATCGGGATTGTTGTATTCCTATAGAGGAGACAGTAATGGAAGAACCATTGACTATAGATTCCACCCTCAGGTGTGATGTCCTGGTTATTGGCGCTGGTGGGGCAGGCCTCAGGGCTGCTGCTGCTATTTGCGAACAGATCCCAGCGAAAAAAATAATAGCCCTTACAAAGGTAGTCAGCCCGCAAAAGTCCCATACAACCACAGCCCAGGGAGGAATGGCCGCAGTTGATCCAAAAGACCCCACAGACAGACCGATATTTCATATGTTTGATACCTGGAAGGGCTCAGATTGTTCTGCCGACCAGAATGTGATCAAGAAGGTCTGTGACATGGGCTGGGAAGAAGTGGTCTGGCTCGAGAAACATGGCATGCATTTCAGTCGAACAGAGGAGGAGAGAATCGCAAAAAGACCTTTTGGGGGTCATATGTTGAGCTTTGGTGGGGAAAAGGCCTTCAGGGCCTGTTATGAAGCAGACAGAACCGGAAAGGGCATTATGGATACCGTCTGGGCTGAGTCCCTTAGATATGGTGTCAACTTTGTTGCTCAGTGCATAGCAACAGAACTACTCTTTGAAGACGGCACATGTATTGGCGCCATCGTCTTCAGGTATCCGGAGGGTAAATTCTTGGCCATCCTCGCAAAGGCAACAATTATGGCCACAGGTGGTAAAACCAAAATGTACCTGGTTAGCAGCAATTGTCGGGGCAACACTGGTGATGGCCTTGCCCTTGCGCTTAATGCAGGTCTCCCGATGATGGACCTCGAGGCAGTCCAGTTTCACCCTACAGGGATGGTAGGCCCCGGTATACTGGCCAGCGAGGCACTAAGGGGAGAGGGAGCTATTCTCAGGAATAAGGATGAAGAACCCTTTATGGAGCGCTATGCACCTGCGGCCAAGGATCTTGCCCCCAGGGATCTCATCTCCAGGGCAATTATCCAGGAGATGAGTGAAGGGAGAGGTCTTTTTCACGAGGGCCATAGGGCACATCATGTGTGGCTGGATTTGAGGCACCTTCCTAAATATGTTCACGAGACAAAGATTCAGGAGGTATGTTCCTTTTTTAAACGATTTGTGGGTGTCGATCCGGAAAAGGATCTCTGTCCTGTTACCCCAACAGCCCATTACCAGATGGGTGGAATACCTACCAATGAATTTGGGGAGGTTCAAGGTGACAATCAAACCATAGTGCCCGGGCTTTTTGCCTGCGGAGAGGTTGCTGCCGCCTCCCTGCACGGCCTAAACAGGCTTGGAACAAATTCCCTTTTAGAATTGATAACCCTGGGCAGGGTTACCGGGGAGAGGATTGTTGAATATCTTAAAGATGCCAAAAAACCAAAAGGACTTCCCTCTGACGCGGGCCATATCGTTTTTGACCAATTTTCCACATATCTTAATGCCCACGGAAAGGAAAAATATGCCCAGATCAGGGATACGCTACGGAATCTTATGATGGAAAAGGTAGGTATATTCAGGACAGAAAAGCCCTTGCTGGAAGCTATCGAAGGTCTAAAAGAATTGAAGGAAATGGCAATGCATATACCAATAGGGACAACATCCCTGAGAACGAATCAGGATCTCTGGCAGATATGGGAACTTAATAATCTGATAACGGTTTCTCTGGTCATTGCCCAAGGGGCATTAGCGAGGAAGGAGTCAAGGGGGGCCCATTTCAGAGAGGATTATCCAGAGAGGAGTAATGAGTATAATTATCATACCCTTGTTTCTATGCCTGAATTTAATAAGGTCACCTTTGGCAAAAGACCTATAGATATGAGTATCTTTGAGGCCAGAGGGGAGCGTTTTGAGTTGTTTGACTATATAAAAAGAGAGTATTGATCAAAGAGGAGAGATGATGCCTAAATCCTATAATATCACCTTAGAGATCAGCAGGTACGATCCTGATACCGAACTATCATGGATACAGACCTACCATATGGAAGCCGGTGGTATCCTTCGGTTTGTAGATGTCTTGCGCAAGATTAATGATGAACAGGATCCAACCCTGGCCTGGGCCTCTTCTTGTGAACATGCCCAATGTGGCAGTTGCGGGATAATAGTCAACGGCAAACCACTTCTTGCCTGTGAGCTCTTAGTCAAAGATGCGGTAGAACAATTCAATACCCATACATTCACCTTAAGGCCCTTAACCATAGCCCCGGTTTTGAGGGATCTGGTTGTAGATCTGGAGAAGGCCTATGATAGGGTTCATAAGGCCAAACCTTTTCTTATTAAGCCGGCCCCTCCTCACCCAGACGGGGATGAATATCGGATTTCTCCGGAAACCCTTGAGATCTATTCTGAAGCTACCCGGTGTATTAACTGTTTTTGCTGTGCAAATGCCTGTATCAGCAGCCATCAGCACTCCCTCGGCCCCAATGTCACAATGGCCAATATAGTTCGCCTCATGGATCCCAGAGAGACGGCAAAAGACGAAAGGATGATGGATATCTTATACAGGGAAGATAGTGTTTATAGGTGTCATACAGCCAGGGCCTGTTCCTTTGTTTGTCCAAAAGATATAGATGTATCCCACTTTCTCGCCCTCGGGAAGGAAGGCAAGTTTTAGAAATATTTAGCTATCCTAAGTGCCTGAAGTGCCCCTGCAAAGCCGTTATTGTAATCGTTCACCCCCACCCTAACCCTCCCCCGTCAAGGGGGAGGGAATATGTTAATGTCATCAACAAATAACCCTTTCCCCTGGTGGGAGGGGGTTAGGGGAAGGGGATGCTGAACTATTACCCGTTATTCAATTCCTGCATACCCGCATACACCCACTCTTGGAGAATTCACAACTGGCAGCTGCATGTCTTCTCCACATTCATGATCTTCTGCACAGGCCTGGCATAACCAGCCTGCTCCATTCCATTGGCACTCGGTACAAACCTGCACAGCAGGAGCTTTTCCACACTCATCGCATAGAATTTCAGGCGCTTCGTTCCTGGATAGAATTTGAACAGGCCCATTCTTCTCCATTGGGCCTTCATACTCGCCGAGTACCTTCACCAAAAGCTCTGTAGTAGTGCCAAAATCATACTCATGCAGCAACTCCATCCCTGGCCTCAATACATCCTTAAGTTTTCGCCCCATTCCCAATTCACTTCTTTGATAGCTAAATGCGCTCAGGTGGCCGCAGCACTCTAGCCAGATATATCTTAAAAATCCATCCAGATCCTCCAACCTGGAGTTGTTGGCTACTTTCAAATGCAGCCAGTATTCAGGCAAATAGTACCCCTTGACGAGCACATGAAAAAAAGGTTGTGGCTTAAATCTCTTATGTTCCCGTTGATTCTCAAGACTTTTAGGCAGGCACGATTGCAAATGTCTCGCCATACCTGTTCCCGCGTATTTTGACTTGCACAATAGACACGTAGCTTTTAGGGCTTTTTCTGCCATTTGGATCCTCCTTTACTCTTAATTGTTATCTCATTTTATACTCCAGCCTAATAGCTCATTTTCTAGCAACTGGGTAAGAGGGGGGACCTCTTTCTATAGCGCCGACTAAATCATACGTATGGGCCTCAGTTATCCGAACCGGAACAATTTCCCCTACCAGAGCAAATCCATTATTTATCAACACCTGACCGTCTATATCCGGAGCCATGGTTGCTGTCCGACCACTCAGCAAGAGGTCTGTCTCAGGGTGTAATCCCTCGATCAGTACCGGTACTGTTTTACCAACCAACTCTTTATTGAGCTCTCTGCTATTGCCTGCCTGGATTTCCATAATCTCCTCAATCCTCCTTTCCACTACTTCTTGAGGTATGCTATCCTTGCGCCTGGCAGCAGGGGTACCTTTCTCCGGGCTAAAGGAAAAGGCACCCAGCCTATCAAATTTGGCCTCTCTTATAAAGGCGCACAGCTCTCTAAATTGTTCCTCAGTCTCTCCCGGAAAACCGATCATTACCGTTGTCCTTATGGCTATCTTTCTTGATCTCCTTCTTATTCTTTCGATCAATTGCGGTATTGATTCTAACTCTAAAGGACGTCCCATAGCTTTCAGAATATCCGGATTAATATGTTGAATGGGCACGTCAAGGTATGGACACAGCACCTCCTCGGAATCAATAAGATCTAGAAGCCTTTCAGTCAAACGATAAGGATGAGCATAAAGGATTCTAAGCCATTTCAAGCCGGATATGGAAAGTAGTTTCTCCAGGAGATCCTCAAGTGTGCAAGGCGGTTCAAGATCATGGCCGTACCGAGATGTATCCTGGGCCACGAGATTAATCTCTCTAACGCCCCCTTTAACCATCTTTTTTGCCTCAATGAAGAGAGAATCCACAGCCCTGCTCCGAAAAGGCCCCCTCAAGGAAGGGACAATGCAGTAGGAACAGGGGTGTGAGCATCCTTCGGCAATCTTTAGATAGGCAGAATAAAATGGCGTTGTCTGAACCCTGGGGACCCTGTGATCTGCTAAAAAATTAGGTCTGTCAAGAAAGATAGCCGGGGAGTTATCCCCCTGAGCCCTTAAGACCTCACAGATCCTATAGATCTGACCTGTACCAAGCCAGCCGTCAACCTCCGGGAATTTCCTGAGTAGTTTTCGTCCATATCTCTGTACAAAACAACCTACAACTAAGAGGTTTCTCAAATGTCCTTTTTCTTTTGAGCTGGCAAGATCAAGTATTGTATCAATGCTCTCTTCAACCGCAGGCTTGATAAAGGCACAGGTATTTACAATAGCTATCTCGGCATCTAAAGGATCATCGGTTATTTCATATCCTTCCTCCTTAATAAGACCCAGCATATGTTCACTGTCTACAAGATTTTTTACACATCCGAGGTTGACAAAAAATACCTTTGCCATAACGATTTATTCTTTTGTAACCGTTCACCTCAAATAGACGCTGGACCCGTCGAATATACCAGCGCTACTCGATATAGCTTTACAGAATAAAATCACTCTTTGAATCCTGTAATAGTTCACCGCAGAGACGCAAAGGACGCTGAGGTTTAGTTGTCTGTAATAGTTCACCGCAATAAAAATACTTGACAGGATAACAGGATAGACATGATAT
>CAZMUW010000039.1:0-8888 GCA_964569645.1 uncultured Desulfobacteraceae bacterium
TTTTATCACTCTTTACTTTCCCCTAAAGTGATCGGTTCAAGGTTCGGGGTTCAAGCCCGCCCTGGCGCGACACGATTGAAATATATTAAAACCCATGCCGGACCCCTAATTTGAGTTTCTATAATTGGGCGGTGCAAAGTCAGGTCTGGGCCAGGGGTTCAAAGGTTGTAATCTGTTGACATCCCTCTCTTTATAACACAATAGTCAGATTGGCCTCTTTCACCCATTGGGTGAAAGATACGCGTTGCCCCTATTGAGGCATCATTCTTATTGATATGAGCCTGTTAGCGCTCTTCAACCCGGAACCGTGAACGTTGAACTGCTCAACCCAGGTTCCCTCTAAAACCTCTGGTTTGGCCATTGCGGAAAAGCTCAGCGTTCTTCATCTTGTATCCTCGGTGGTCTAAATCTAACCCGTCCAATACGTGCAACAAGTGCCACATGTCAAGGGCTGACCCCAAGTCTCGGCTCTTATGCTTACCAAAAACAAGAAGGAAATACTCATTTAGTTAAGCCCATCCAATAATGTGATGCAGAACACCGGGTGCCTGCCAGAGGCAGACAAGCGTCAAGTCGGACTATTTGGCATGCATTGGCACTTACGCCTTTCTCATGACTTTTAGAAACTTAAAATCTTAAGGGCGTCCCGCTTTATGAATTATGCCTGTGAAGCTCCGAATCCCCCTACCAACCAAAAAAACAAAGCGAAAATGGCGATCTGAACAATCCAACCGATAAGACAAACTCCGACTGCTCGCCAAGTACTTTTATAGTCAAGCGCTTGCCTGACGGCAATGACCATCGCCACCAGCATCCAGATGCCAATGATGAAATTGAGGATGGCCCCCAGCATGGGGATGATTCCCAAAACGCGCAGAACTCCCGGTGAACTGGAGAATCCGATGGTGCGCAGCAACTCCCCATAGTCTGCTTTTGTTTGTGGTTCAGGTAACAGCCTGGTTCCAATATAATATGTCAGAAACGCCCAGATAAACCATCCCAGCAGGGCAGCTAGGGTTCCGAAAAAAAGTCCCTTTATCCCTATCGTGCCCATAGTTCCTATTCCTGCAGCAACACTTGAAAGGATGACAACTCCCATGGCCTGCCCCATGGCTCCTTTGTCCGCTTCGACCTCTTCATAAAGGGTTACATCCAGTTTTGCTGCCCGTATCATCCGATCTGTAAATGATGCCATGATTGCCTCCTTTTGCTATACGGATTAAAATCTCACAGATTACATTCTATGTCTTTTTGCATGTTAACGCAGCGATGTCAAAGCGAAAGACCTTTTTTTTCTTGTCACAGAAAAACTTACCGCTTCCAATTAGAGGCACAAGCTCCTTGTCATTTTAAATGATTAAATTAATCTATTGTGAAGATTACATTTTCTAATCCTAGAAAAATAGCTTATCTAAAAAGTGTATATTATGTGCCTGAAGCGAATCTTCGACTCCGACACTATCTCATTATGAATTTGTTCTGCTAATCCAAAATATCCGCCCATTCAAATGTAAGTTTAGGTTCAGAACTGAAAACAAACCACCATTTACCAGTGAAGGGGGACGTTGGTTCCAAAACGACTTTAGAACCAAAGTAGCCGATCATCTTTCGATTTATCTTTGCATAGAATATTGAAAATGAATTTTGATATGTTTTAACGATTAATTGCAAGAGATAAAAAATATTTAAATCGTTTTGGAACCAACGTCCCCCTTTACTTTAGCTTAACACTTATTTCAATGACAGTAAATTGTCTCCGCATTTTTCGTAACAAGATGAGCAAAATTTCTTAGCATGTAAGCTGTGAAGGAATTTGTCCTCAATATGTTCTCTGTAATAGCTTTCGGTCGGTAATATTTCCCGGCCACATTTCTGGCAAATGTGATGAGTCCTTGCTTTTGTCTTTCTTAAGATTTTTAAATTATTATACTTACCCATTAATCCTATCCCTCAACTTCCCAGAACATATCAAACTGACCACTAGGGCGATTGTCAATAGATCCAGGGTTTACCCGCCGTCTTTGTGGCGGAGTGGCGGACTGGAGGGCTTGCCCGCCGTTTTTGTGGCGGGCTGCCCTGCTGGCCATCTCATGACGGTATCATTCACATGAGGGAGATTCGCGTTTCGAGGATCGAGCCTAAATTCATAGAATATCAATGGAAAAACGCAAGACCTGACCCTCAATCATTTGACCCCAATCAAAGGTACCGCTTGGTAATAACTTATAATCTTATGTACGTCCCCCATTACGTTGGATGGATGACAGAGCGGCATCTATGCTCAGGAGGAAATCAGAGCCCAAACCAGGTACTTGTGCTTCATGCCAACCATACGCCTCCGCCAAATCACGCTCAGCAACTGGACGGATAATAAGGGCCTTTTTCATGCCCTGTTCCGTATTCTTTCTCTTGCTAATTCCCAGGGCGACCCAGCATCAGCATTTTGGTGGTATGCATCAAGGCGTCGATCGAGCTCTTGCTTCTGTGCCTCCGTCAATTGAACGGATTCAGGCACAGCAACAATGCTGTCCCAGAGGTCCTCTACGAGCTGAATCCTTTCAGAAACGCTCAATTCCAGTAACTCAGTTGTAGTTATCTTACTCATCACACAAATACCTTATCAGAACTCGGAGTGGGATGCAACCCTAATGATTGCAGGCTTTTTTGCAGCAAACCTTCTGTATACCCCGGTGTATTTTATGCTTTACAGAATTCCTACTGTATTGGTTTATTAGAATCAGTTTTCAGGGCGATTGTCAATGTCAATAGATCGAGGTTTGGACTGAATTCTGACCATCTTCTGACCGCAACATTGACAGGAGGCAGAATTCAGCTTCTCAGAATGATCCCTATCCATAAGTTGCTTTAGAACCTAAGTCCTCCTCTAAGATTCAATCCCTGACCTATAGATTTTTATTTAAGAGCGTTGACCTTGACAATCAGGCATCTAACAAGAAAAACGCCGGTGCCGGAATGCCGATTATATTTTCATCAAGGAAAAAGGTATTCTTGGTAACCAGAATTCCTCTGCCAAAACTTCGTCTCATAGTTGAGTAATCGGATCGGCTAATCATACTCTGGTACTTCACCTCTATTGGTAGAAACGATTTACCGTGCAAGACAACAAAGTCGACCTCTTTGCCTTTCACGGATCTCCAATAAAAAACCTTTTCCATACTCCCAAATCCCTCAAATAAGCGGCTTTCATATTTTCTGACAAGATGGGCAGAGACAGTGTTCTCGACAGTGCGGCTCAAATCCTGACTTGTGGCCAGGCCCGCCTCTTGTCGAGCAAGATTTAAGATGAGAGGATCAAAAAAATAGAATTTTTTTCCCTTATTAGGATTGGCTATTTTCCTGTTCCTCTCCAAGAAATAGATGATAGTCAGCAAAAAAGAATCAGCTAAAAGCTCACTGTATTCTCTCACCGTATTGTAGGAGGGTGTGTCAATAGTCTTGGCCAGGCTTTGCCAACTGACAGGAGCTCCTCCTAAAGATAAGATTCTAATCAAAACCTGTCTGAGAAGTATTCGGCTTTTTTTCATCTTTTCGAAATCGGAGCGAATCACCGTCAAATATGTTTCTGTGATGTCTTCAGAAAGCTCTCCCTTCTTCAGGAAACTTTCAACTGCTAAAGGGAATCCCCCTACAGTGAGAAAGCGTTCTAAAAGAATGGATAGTCGAGGCAAAAAGACCTCTGTTTGCGACTTTAGTTTTTCTATCGCCTTTGGCTCTTCTAACAGTGCTTCGAGTGAAAAATGCTCAAAATCGATGAGGGTCTCGGAACATCTTTCGACAAATTCTCTAAAGTCCAAGGGCATCATAACCTTATCGGGTTGAGGAACTCGACCTCTCCGCCCTGGCAGCCGTTCCGCTCCCCTTTTGATATCCACCGCAGAAGATCCAGTAAGTATAAACGTAGTTGACCGGCCCCAACCCAGGTCAATTGCTTGCTTAATCGCATTTTGCCAATTAGAGACAAGGGAAATCTCATCGATAAACACATATCTCCTTTTAAATTTAAGTGGTTCGGAAAATCCCTGGTACTGTCGAACCACTTCAAACAGTTCCTCTGCTCTTGAAATTAAGTCGCAGGAGTAATAGAAGATTGCCCGTGGAGCTACCCCATCTCTTAGCAGCTCTTTTGCTATCATTTTTATCAAGGTTGTTTTTCCAACCTGCCTGGGACCTCGCAAAGTATAAACTGCATCCTGAGTCAGTTTAAACTCCTCTCTTATCTTTGGCTGCCATCGGAGCTTTGATTCCTGATATTCCACGATGGAGCGATCCGATTCGATTCTTTCAGGAAACTCCCACCATGGGTTAAAAATTAGGAGGTCAACCATTCCCAGGCCCTTTTCTTGGTGATATCAATCATTCTACTGATCAATTTCGTACCATAAATGATCACTATGATGATTAATATAGTCCAATTGAGATGAAAGTCAAGAAAAAACATATCGAAAGGATCTGGAAAGGAAACTCAATGGAAGGATTGTGAACACGTGCCTCCAATTCATGGGGGTATGGCACAATGAGATAGGCGCTCCGGTTGAACTGGATTATAGTCCAAACCCAGGCAGATTCAACCTACTCATCATTCACATGAAGGAGAATTCACGATTCAAGATCTGGCCCCTATCCATAAGATGCTTTAGAATCTCAGTCCTCCTCTAAGATTCAATCCCTGACCTATAGTTTTTTAATTAGAAATTTAAGGGCGTCCGTCTTTACAATTAATCATGCCCATTTCCATTTCTCTTAAAAAATAGTTGGGAGCGCTTTTTTACTTTTTTACTGCCGAATAGAAAATTGACCATCAGGCAAAAGTTTTTGGACGGCTGGTTTAGCATCATTAAAAATATCATTATATGCTATTAGCCCAAAGGCATCTCTAGCACGAGAAATAGCTACTCTATATAAATCCTCTAACTCTGTGTCAGAGGTGTTACTCTCATTTCTCCATAGAGCTTTTCTGTTATCTTCCAAAACAAGGACAACTCCATCAAATTCACGCCCTTTTGATTTATGAATAGTCATAACCTGAACACCAGTTTCGATACCAAGCTTTTCGAATATAATTTTTTGTTGCATGAAATTTTCGAATAACTGTTCTGCCTTAACAGGTTGCAGAAAGCCGCCAGCATTGAATGTAGGGGCAATTGATTTCAGGAACTCATTTTTAAGAACTTGGAGTAGAAGACTATCTGCCTTAGTGAAAGGTGTTGATGGAGTTCCATTAGGGAGTTTATCTAAAGGGGCTCTTATAAGTGTATTTACAACTTCCAAATCGTTAAGAATTTTTTCCCACATCGAATTCGAGCTATTGTCTTTTGGAGCGAGTTGTTTTTCAATTTTTTGACATAATTCACAAGCCAATGGTTCCCAGCTACTAGAATTTATGTCAGCACTTCTGTCAGCTTGCTGGAAAAGACCAGCGATTAACCCAGCTACATGGCTAATTTCAGTGGTATGATTTCCAACAGAAATCCAATGGCCTTTCAGCAGATGCAGAATCAGTCTGCCATACTGAAGCAAAAGAGCATCATCAAAGTGCAAACAGGATGAAATTGGGCGAAGGCCAAACCCATCGCTGCCTTTTCGCAGCCTGTAAAATATCTTAGCAACTCCTTGGTTTGTGCTTGCAAGCACAGCTAATGAAAATCTTTTCCCAGGTTGAGCTTCCTTAAAATAGTCCCTCATATCCTGTATTTGCTTGCCTACCTGCGTTTCAAGCTCTTTAGGATTATTCTTAATTGTGCGTCGAGAAACTGCTTGAAATTTAATTGGCCACTCATCCGAAAAAGGGACCTCTCCTGAATTATACTGAGATATTAGTTCACTAATCTCAACACAATACCGCTGTTTTTGTTGATCTTTTGGGACTATTTGAAATTGCTCTGGGTTTAATTCCTCCCTACATTTCTCCATGATTAAGTTCGGATCAAATCGTTTCAATCCCTGATAGATACATTGTCCAGGCCCGCACAACAAAACGAGGCGACTCTTATGACCTAGAAGCTTAACGATTCCAAACAAAGGGTTGTTAACATCCTGGAACTCATCGATTATGATAATGGGATACAAATTCGATATAAGGCTTAGAATTGCATTAACTTCCAATACATTTTTTGCTGCTTCCTCAAGCTCATCGAATGTATAACCATTATAGCGATCAGGAACTATCTCGGAACCGGTCCGCCTGTTCCCGATAAGCCACAGTCGATTACACGATGAGTTTCCTGGGATATATCTTCCGTAAGATTCGACGAGCCACCAAAAAAATCCAGCAAATGTATTGACATGGATACGATTATGAAAATCTGATTTTAACTTAGATTTATTCTTTTCTAAAAGATCATCTTTCTCTGAGATTTGTTGAAGGTATGCTTGCCTGATTCTAGCAACAGCATTGCGTGCAAATGTGAGAAATAATATTTTTTGAAATGGATTAAGCCTACTCTTTTGGCCAGAAAGTTCCCACTCAGCAATTTTGCATCCGAAGAAGGTCTTCCCAACCCCTGGGGTACCAGTAACAAGCCGGACATTAGCTTGTGATTCAAGAGCAGCTTGCCGGGGGTCGTCAAGTTCCATAGGTCCTAAATAAATCCTTATGTAGATGACTCTATTGGAAGTGTGTGTATTACGCCCTTCTCAGTAGTATCTATCTGGGTCCATAGCTCTTCAAATGCCCGTGGGAAAATATGTTTCTTTCGATAATGTTTAAGAGATAAATCTTGCAATCGATTTTTTCGATCATCTCTAGCACCTATATCGCAAAGCATTCTTTGAACCCAGCAACTCGTTTCCTTTTTGTCACATTTTGAACAAGAAGAATCGGAATAAAAGTCAGCCAAAACCTCTTCTCTGCCCTTTTCAGGTAGCCCCTTCAACAACGCATCTTCAAGAGTGGGATTACCCCCTATTTCGCTTTTGTAAATAAAAGTTGGACAGAGGTTTTTGGTCTTCTCTGCGTTCTCTTTGCCTTTTCCATCTGCATCAAATAAAGCAGCAACTTTTTTCCCGAGACCTAAGAGAAGCTTAACATGTCCTAAAGATCTTTCAGCTCCGCTTGTATCAAGAATGCTCCAACCAAGAGATGAAAAGGAGTGATATGTGCTTCCTTTTTTCTTAGCTGTAATTTTAGCAGCTAAACGATCAAGATGGCCTGATGTGATCGCATCTTGTGCTCCCTCGACAAGTAACACTTTATCTGCAAAAAGGGAACAAGGCCCTCCTGGCATCATTAAGTATTCGAAACGACGAGAGATATCCCCTTCTGTATCGATGCTGTCAATAACTGTTTGTAGGCTGGTTGGCTTACGATCCAAACCCATTCCAAAAATATTGTCAGTTGAAAAACAGCGCAATGCAGATTCAGAATGGCTTGAAATAATTACTTGAGGTGCATCCCCGGTTGGTGTGGCCTGTAAACCACCTATCAACATGGCAATAGCAGAAGGATACAAAGCGGTTTCGGGTTCTTCCATTAGAATTACAGGCGGTCGATCACCAGGGACTTGGATCCTGGCCAATGAAAAGGAGAAGGCGTATTTCTCGCCCGAAGATAATCGCTCAAAAGGTATGAATTTTGGATTTTCAGGCTTAACATCAGTACGCAATCCAAGTGTTAAGGCGGCAAGGTTTGATCTTTGCCCTCCATACCTTGGCCCTAGACTAACGTTCATTTGATTCCAACCATGTGAACCTAAAACCTTTTTCGCCCCTGATGCAATATTTCCAAGTGTGGAGCCAACTGTTGGAAGCTGCTCAGGAGCAGCGCTCTCATCTTCTACAAGTGGAATACAATCTGCTCTATCTGAACAACTTTCACAATCAGGATTCTCTAGAAGACACTTAGGTAGCTGTGAATCTGCTCGCAAATTTTCAGGGAGTTTTCCAAGGCGAAAACGCAATTTTCTTAGATGACGCCCTAAAGCAGAGTATTGTCCTAAAGTAAATGCGCCTGCGGTCACTGTAGGTCTTATGCGGAAATATCCAAGGGACCAATGCTGATAACCCGTTATTTCCTTACGGGCTTCCATTTCAGTCTCTATAAATTTTGGTAAAAACCACCCCCACTTTATTTCGCCATCATCTGCATCAAGTTTAGCCTCAAATCTAATCAGAACTGCCTTTTGATGAGCTTCCTCATCCAAATCTACTCCTTTGGTTTCGATTGGTTCACCATCAGCAGGATCAATCCATTGAATATCCGAATCGAAATCCCCAACTGTCGAGCCAAGATCCACAAGTGTAACTTCTATGCACATTAATTTTGTAGTGTCGCAATATGGAAAATCATATTCAGATATTAGCACTTGATTAGTCCGCCCTTCAGCATTCATAACAATATCAATAGCATCAAGCATTGCTGTCTTGCCTGATCCGTTGGGACCAACTACAAGGTTAAGATTTTGATTAGGTCTGAAAATCATTCCCCACTCATCCTGAACATTCTCACCAAAGCAACGAAAGTTGCGTATGCGGATTGTATGTATCTTCATGTCTGTTTCTCCTTAACCAAAGAAAAAAGGCTCCCTCCCTCCTGTCCTGGAGAAATAGAGCCTGAACAAAATAGAAGTCATTAGAATCTGATCAGTGTGAGGGATACCTGATGTCAGCATATGAATCATTACTCCAAATTTATTAATTTGTCAAGAAATTTAAGAAGTTAGGGAAGGGTGCTAAAACAAAATTGACGCTCATCAACGCAGACCTTCAAGAAAGACCGGAATTTATACTCTAAAACTCAGCTACACCCCGGAGAAAGGATAGACCCAAAAGGACGTTAACTCGGAGGGAGAGCCAATCCTCAGTATATGGAGCTGATGGGAGCATTACCGGTTTGTTAATATAGTAGCCAATAGTTTAAGGGTATGGGTGTC
>CAZMUW010000040.1:0-8778 GCA_964569645.1 uncultured Desulfobacteraceae bacterium
TCAACCATTTGACTACTCAACCATTATTTAAGTGAGCTAAAGTGCCTGGAAGTGAGTAAGCAGTAGGGAGTAAGCAGGAAGCAGTAAACAGTAAACAGTAAGCAGTAAGGAGTAACAGGAAAAACTCAAGGAACACAACAAGCCCTTTTATATAGATTGAATAGGAGAATTAGACATAAGGCCACCAGAGAAATACATAAAACATATATACTGGCTAACAAAAGAAAAGGAAAAAGATCTAAGATCAGGACTCATGAGCATGAATATAGTGCTTAAGTCGGGTAAAGCAGTTGTTTGTCCCGGTCTTGATGAGATTAGCAAGATAATAAGTGTCTCTCCGGATGTCTGGGACGGGACCTGTCACAGGCAGGGTAGCTGGTATGGAAAATCAGAGAAAAATGGCAAATATCTGATTATTAGCTCCTTTGAATTAGAGGGTTTTGAGCACTATAGAGAGGCCGTCATTACCCGATCAGATTTCCTTCTCCCAAGACCAGCGACCAGAGAAGAGAAAGAAGAGATGGTAGAGGATGAGGAATTTAAGTGTCTCATCCCTCAGGAGTGGCATATTATCTCAGATCTTGAAAAAAGGATCTGGATGAGATGGGCAAGGAGACTCGGATCTGAGGAGGGTTGGGATACCCTTTTTCTCACCCATACTGCAACTCATGCAAATTTTATCAAGCCTCGATTCTTTATCGAGTCGGATGGCCAGACAATGCCCTATTCGATTGATATGAGTGCAAATCTATGTTCCTGTTGTCTCGAGCTCTTCCAGGTAATTGGTAATACATGGCGTAAAAAACTCGTTGCCCCATGCCCAGGTGCAGTGATCTTCTCCAGGCTACCAAAGGATAGATATCTCATGGTGGAACGGCCATAGACTTGCTGCCTTTGCATTTTAACCTATAATTAACCTTCAATTTGTCACAAATGAAATGGGGGAGAAGCTTTTTAAAATAAGGCATTTCCTCTTTTATATTTTAGCGATGCATTTAGAAAAATTAATCATATGATAAATTTTGCTTGATCATCTTACTTTATGATATATAATAGGAAGAACAATCAGTTACTTTGTCAAGGAGGCTATTGATTGGATGAGGCTAAAAGAGGGCAGATTGTTAACTTCCTAAAAGAATTTAAAAAAATAGCAACAGAAGGACGAGGAATTGACTTTATCTCTCGACGCAAAAACTTAGATTCCTTGGTAAAATTGGGGCTTACTAAAAGGAACTGCAAAGAAGAAATATTGAGTCTTTCAGTAGCTGAATACTGTGGAGGCCCAGAGCCTGACAAGGATAGACCAGGCGAGATTTGGGAATTCGGGAAGCTAATAGGTAATAGAGAGGTCTATATCAAGTTAAAGATCGCACAGGTTGGGAAAGTGAAGATAGCAAAATGTCTATCTTTCCATGTAGCTGAGTATCCACTATCTTTTCCTTTTAGGGAAGACTCAGAGAAAGGGGGTGAAAAGAAATGAGAGGTATTTGTTCAAACTGTGAAAAAGAGACAGACCTTGAGTTAATTCGTACTACCGAAGATGTGGAGGTACGGGGGGAACACATCGAGGTCGATGTGGAATACTACAAATGTTTGTCCTGCGAGGAGGAGTTTGAGGATCCTCACTCTGATGATGACCCCTTGGACAAGGCATATAATGAATATCGACGACGCCATGGGATGATACAACCTGAGGAGATCCGAGATCTAAGAAAGAGATATGGGCTTACCCAAAATGAAATGGCCAAGCTTCTAGGGTGGGGCGCAATCACATTAAGCCGTTATGAAAACGGGGCACTTCAAGATAAGGCCCATGAAAAGACTCTACGGCTAATTTTAGAGCCCCGAAACCTGTTGACGCTTATCGAGGAGACCCCAGATGCCTTGCTAGAAGCAAAAAGGCAGCATCTAGTAGAGAAACTTTGGGCTGCAGAACAGGAAGCCTATTCTTTTGAAAGGATCTATGAGGAACGCTTTGGGAGGTATAAAGCAGATGAATTGAGTGGATATAGAGTGCTTGACCTTGCAAAACTTTTTAGCGCAACTCTTTTCTTTTGCAAAGAGGGTGTCTTAAAGACTGTTTTGAACAAACTTCTTTTTTATTCAGATTTTAAACACTTCAGAGAGTATGCAGTATCTATTACTGGATCTCGATATGCCAGAATCTCTTTTGGGCCAGCACCAGACAAATGGCAACACTACTTCACTTTGCTTACCGAAGAAGGAGCTTTACGGGTAGATGAAATCTTTTACGGTGAAGACGTGACCGGTGAGAAACTTACATCTGAAAGGGGCCCAGACCTTAATATTTTTTCAGAAACTGAGTTAATAACTCTGGCATCAGTTAAGAAATATTTCGAAGGATGGACTGCAAAACGGATATCAGATTTCTCTCATAACGAAAAAGGCTACAGGGAGACACCTGATGGACGGCCTATTTCATATAGTTACGCCGAAGAATTGCAAATTTAGGCGGCTTCCCTTCCCTTCAAACCGCGCCCAATAAGCATAATAGCCTCTCACCGCTCCATACCCGCGCCCATTTTCATGCCACACATGCCTCCTAACAAAGACAATACCGGTATACCTTGCCACATATAAAGGCACAGGATAGAGCAAAGAAATAAGGGAAAAATAGATGAGGATCAGTGAAATTGATGAAAAATTCGTATATTATTTTATTCTTTTGATTTTGCCTTTGACCTTTTTTTGACACAGACCTTATCTTCCCTGACAATCGCACAGAGCTTGGGATTGTAACAATCCCTGCAATTTGAATGCTCATAAAGAGGGCATTCAGGATATCTTTTTGACATGGTTTTAAACGACACCAGCCCTGGAGATTCGTCAGGGTCTCTCTATAAGTTCCAGATAAACGTTATCAGGTCCAAGGCAAAAGGCGATTTTAGCCCCGGATGGGGATTGAGTTAAATCGACAGGAAAGGAGAATCCTTTCTCTTTCAGTCGATGGACCAGCTCCTCGATATTTTCCACTTCGATGCCGATGTGGTCGATGCTTGCCATCTCTGGTTTCGGTTTCTCCACTGCTGGAGGGATATGCAGAATGGACAGTTTGGATTTGTCGCCCAGGGACATGATGGTTAGTTTTCTTCCCAGGGCCTCGAATTCTTGAATCACCCGTGCCCCGAAAAAACCCTCGAAGAATTCGATCGTCTTGGCGGGGTCACTTGCGTGGATGTGCACATGGTCGATGTTCGCCATGAAAGCCCTCCTTTCGAAGTAAAAAATCTTCTCCCTCTTTGAAAGCCCCTGTCAGGATGATTTACTCCCAATGAGGGCTTTATACAACCCATCTGAATACTGATTTACTAATTCAACGCCCCACCACTTCCTGGGCCTCTTTTTTGGTGCTGACCACCTTCGCAGCTTCATTGACTAGATCCCCTTTGTTCATGCTCCTTTCTCCGCTCTTCTAAAGTGGGTAATTATGAGTATTTTACTAACAGAACCTTTCGGATATTTCAACCTAAAAACTGCACCCTTTGACCTTATTCGTCAAACCTATCTGATATGAGGGATTATTCTTGACTATTTATCTGATTTCAGGATACTTTTTATAAGTCATTGAGATATTTGGTTTTAGCCCTTACCCGGGGAGGGCTATAAAATCATAAGTTAAGACACCCCCCAAAAACTTTCCAATACTGTTTGTAATCTATACTTTTTCCGCCTGAAAAACATAATGGAGCCAAGGTAAATCATTCCATAAACTCACCGCTCCCATTTTCTTGGATTTATAAAAATTTGACCTCAGCACCAAAAATTTCCTAATTATTGAATTGATATCAGATCTGTTAATCTACGCCCATTATGGCTAGAGAGCGGAAAATAAGGATTGGGTTCACCCCTGCCTTACCCTACTTTACATTTCTCTCAAGCAAGCTTCCACAGTTTCCATAACAAGACGCAGATTTGATCTATGATTTTATTTATGATATAAGGCACAGTACCTACAAGGAGACTATTCATGCCATGAAAAGCGCGATCTTTCAGATTATAATCTTATTCCTTTTGGCCTCCCTTTGTCTCAGCGGGTTCCTGCTTATAAGGCATATCCTTCGGCTTCCATTCAGGTCTACCAATGACGCCCTTCACAAGAGGGAATCGGCCTTCAAACTCGATTTTCTGATATCCAGCGGCACCTATCTCGATGAAAAAATTACGATCGGTGAGGTGATAAAACTCCGCATCAGCAGGGAGAGGTCCTTCTATGAGAGAGTGCTCCGGGCCTTTTTCGATTTGATTCCTCCTCGATACCGCTACCTGGCAGATTTTTTCCTATTTTTCTTTTGGCTCCTCTGCTTTATGACCTTCTTCAGGGTCTTTACTTTTATGGGATATGGCAGGGCGCTGCGTGGAAGCCTCCTTCTCGGAGGCGTAACCTATTACTTCATGCCCGATTTTTCACCTGGAAGGAGTGATGATATAGCCTTTATCGGTCTTCCTCTTTTAATTATACTCCTCCCAAAATACATTCTTCGATGGAAAAAAAGGCGGAAAGAGGAAGTTGTTGAAACACAACCTAATTGAATAGTAGAGGAAACCCCATTTTTTAGACAGGATAGACAGGCCTGCCCTGGCGCGAGTTGCATGGAACATTATGTTGTGGCTGGAATACTTCGGAAGCGGTAATCATAGAACTCAGCCCTTGCAAGTCAGGTCTGGGCCAGGGATGTTCAGGATATAAAAAAAATAAGAAAATCATATTAATCTTGTTAATCCTGTCGAAAAAGTCCCGCCGCAGGCGGCTAAGTTCTTTTTTTTGATTTCGCATTTATCAAACCCTAAGACTCCATTCAAGGCCTGTGAGCATAATTCAAGCAAAACCTGCCGTTGAATCCGGAGTTTAATACAGGATCCCACAAATTAGCTATACGTACAATTTTCCTACACAGAGATCAATAGGTGGAGGGCAGAACTATGGCCGAATTTCGGGAAACGACGGGAAGCTTTACCAGCCAAGACGGATTGAAGATCTTCTACAGGAGTTATCAGGCGGACAATGAGCGAGCACGCCTGGTAATCGCCCATGGTCTAGGAGAGCATTCCGGCCGTTATGGCAATGTCGTTGAACGGCTCCTCCCAAAAGGCATAACCATCTGGGCATTGGACCTCCGTGGCCATGGACACAGTGATGGGTGGCGGGGACACGTATCGACCTTTGACCTGTACCTTTCCGAGCTGCGCACCATGGTGGAGATAGCAAGAGAAGGAGGGCCGGATGCGATCAAGATCTTTTTGCTGGGGCACAGCATGGGTGGACTCGTTGCCCTCAATTTCGCACTCCGCTTTCCCGAGATCATTGACGGTGTGATTGCCTCCTCACCAACTCTCGGGCTAGCGGTAAAGGTACCTGCCATCAAGGGCGCCTTGGGGAAGATCATGTCCTCCATTTGGCCGAGCTTGAGCCTTGGTAATGAATTGGATGCATCGAAGATTAGCCATGATGAAGAGGTGGTTCGCGCCTATGAAAAAGATCCTTTGGTGCATGACCGGGTAAGTGCACGCTGGTTCACCGAATTTCTATCAGCTATGGAAACTACAAATCAGCTGGCCTCAAAAATAAAAGTTCCAATTTTGATGCAGGTGGCCGGTGACGACCATTTGGTCAGTGCCCAATCCTCCAAGACCTTCTTTGAGAAACTGTATCTGGAAGACAAGACCCTCCATTTCTATGATGACCTATATCATGAAATCTACAATGAAGGAGAAGATCGAAGAGCCAAGGTGCTGACCGACTTGGAAACCTGGCTAGAGGTCCATATCTGATAAGTCTTGGATGAATATTCGCAGAAGAGGGAAGGATCACGGGGGTAAAACTGGATAAGGTTATGACTACATTATCAATAGTTGAATAAAATCTTCACCATAATGTGCCTACTTCCGCTATTCATGCCTGAACACAATGCCAACTGTGGAGGACAAGGATGAATTATAAGTATCTCAAAGTACGGACCGAGGATCGAGTAGGGTGGATCTAGTACAACCGTCCGCCAGTCAATGCTTTTAATTGGAAAATGCTCCGGGAAGTACCGGCCGCGCTGGAAGCCTTACTTAAAGACCCGCAGGTGCGTGTTATCGTTTTTGATGATATGCCTATCTATCTTAGCCAGATTTTGATCATCTATCTTTTCATAGTCTTCAATCCGATACATTACAATTGCATTTATCGGAATCTTCTTGTATTGTCTTGTCTTTTCTCTTCCATTTTTATGCTCCTGTTATGATTTTATATTTTTAATAATATCCATCATTATCTAAATTCTTCATGGGAAATAATTCAATCGCAAATAAGCATCTCTTGCTTTTCTTCTCATGGTATATTTCATCTTGCAATTTGGGGAAAGGCATTGTAAAAAGGAGACCCAATTCACAAAGGAGGTATTCTCTATGGCGCGCAAAATTATGGAGAAAGTTCCGGAGGGCCAGCTGCAAAATGATCTCAAGAAATATAGGGAGCGGGCTATTGAGCTGGGGGCCACCGATGCTAAGGTCATTCCCACCGATGCTGTAGTGATCGACGAAAGGGTGCTGGCAAAATGCACCTACCCCAAATGCCCTGGCTATGGCACCAACGCTAATTGTCCCCCGTATGCCATGGACATAGACCAAGTAAGAAAAGTGGTCAACAAGTTCAAGTACGCGATATTTGTCAAGCTTGAAGTACCCCCCGAAGATACCGCAGGTAAAGAGGCCATCAAGGAGGACCTAACTTTGCCCTACCGAAGGAAGCTATCTGAGATTGTGGCCAAGATCGAGGCCGAGGCTTTCTATGCCGGCTACTACCTCGCTGTAGCGTTTGGTAGTGGCTCCTGTAAGAGTCTTTTCTGTCCAGATATTGACTGTGTTGCTTTGGTGCCGGGAAAGGGATGCCCTCATCGCCTGAAAGCCAGGTCCCCAATGGAAGGGGTCGGTATGGATGTCTACACCATGGCCACTAAAGTCGGCTGGGATATATACTCGATAGGATTAGGTACATCACCGGAAGAGGTGCCGTATGGATTGAGATTAGGTCTGGTACTCATCTGGTGATTGAGTCTCTCCTCGAACAACTGGTGTCGGGTACTTCTCAATTTTCCAACCAAAAAGCTCGGTATAGAATCTCTTTGCTCGGTCAAGATCATCTGTTGGAATCTCAAAATGTACTATTGTTGGTATTTCTTCCACCTCCTCTAATTTTTATGTTTCAACATTAAAAAATTGTTTACACTCTGGCCATGGGATATTCAATATTGCACCTTGTATTACATATAAAACACATTTATCCAATTTCCCTCCTTCTTGTTTCTTTAACCTTTCATATAATTCTTTCGGATTTGAATTCTTCACTTGTTTTGGAGACCTTATGCCAATCGAGTAAAGTCTGGCCGCTGTAGCAGGTCCTATATTATGAAGTGTTTGTAATTGTTTCAATGATTCAGATTTCGTAATCTCTTTCTTCATTTTGCTACCCTTTTTCTTCCAACATAGTGGTTATCCTATGCACCTTTGGTTGGAGGAAAGCCCGCCATAAGCAGCAACCAGACCCCTTAGTCAGATTACACCCCCAGGACGCTCAACTCAGGGGGATTGAAGAAGATAGCTGGACAGTTGTAGAGTCTCCCCAGGGGCGGATCCAAATGAAAGCGAAAGTCACTCCCGAGACTCGGCCCGGTATGGTGATAATAGACTTTGGCTGGGGCAATCCGTGGGATAAAGGGGCTAACGTGAACATCTTGACCAGCGATGATGAGCGTGACCCTATCTGCTCCGCAACCTCTAACCGGAGATTCGTCTGTGAGGTGAAGAGGGCTTAGGCTATTAATTCGACGATGTCAGGCAAATCCTATTTGGGATAAGAGCTTTCTGCTTTCCCTATGGAAGAAAAAGTGGGCCTAAGGTACCATTTCAAGATGCGGGACGTCCATAAATAAGTAAATAAACGTTTAAGTGATCAATCCAATGATCTGTATATATTGCGACTTCACGCTCTAAGTGTAACAAGTCTCTCTGACTATTTTCGTTCAGAAATTGAAAATCGTATCCAAAATACCTCATCAGGATGTCCTTTGCTATTCAAGCATATAACATTATATATTAAACAGACTCTCCTTTTTTCACCAACACCAAAAAGTGAACCAGTTAGGGAAAAGGAGTATGCCGTTTCCAAGATCATGTAAAAAGCAATTTCCTATCAGTCTGCAAATAGCTTCTTAATTGAATCAGAAAGATGTGTAGGAAACGATAAACCAATATAAATAGCTGAATCAGTTATTTTATCAAGGTCTTCTTTTGCGGATATGCCTATCATCCATCCACCTTCTAGACGAATTGAGTTTCCAAATGAAATTGCAGGACCAACATTGAATAACAGAAAAGATCCCATACTTGATTCTTCACCTCTTGATAAACCTAGGCCAAGACTTAATCCATATCGAATACTGGATTCACCGTAAAAAATATCACCTCCGATCATTTGCAAACTGAAATTTGCTTGACCATCCTTATAAAAATCCGCTTCTCTAATTTTTTCTCCTTCAGCAACTTCTTCGTCTTTTCCGATGTCAAAGTATAGAAAACCATTGGGCTGGATTAAATAATAATCAAACGGGATGAAACCAAATAAATTTGTTCCCGATTCTTCACTGCTTCGTGTTTCAGATTGTGCCATTGCAATATTCGCAAAAGATAAAAACAAGATAATAATTAAAGTTTTGTAATTGTAAACGTCTCGGAAATTCTACAACTTATTGAAATTAGGTGGATTTTATGAGGCTT
>CAZMUW010000041.1:0-3715 GCA_964569645.1 uncultured Desulfobacteraceae bacterium
GATGTCCATCTTGGGCTGATTGTGAGAGAGGAGAGATTAAAAAGGATTCTCAAAGAGGTAAAGAGGGCAGAACCTGATATCTTGGTCTCCACAGGCGATCTTGTTGATGGACATATCGACAACCTCATGGGACTTGCGGAACTCTTCCAGGCCATTAATCCAAAATATGGTAAGTTTGCAGTAACAGGAAATCATGAATTTTATGCCGGCCTCGATAAGGCAATGCATTTTACAGAAAAAGCGGGTTTTAGGGTATTGAGGGGAGAAGCACTGAACATTGCCGGGATTATTACTATTGCTGGTGTTGATGACCCAACAGGAAAGCGCTTTGGCCTTTTTAGAGGGGTTTCTGAAAGAGCTCTGCTTTCCGGGCTTTCCCGTGAGAAGTTTACCCTACTTCTTAAGCACATGCCGGTAGTGGATGAGAATGCACCAGGTCTTTTTGACCTACAGCTTTCCGGACATACTCATAAAGGACAGATCTTCCCTTTCAGTCTCATCACCCGACTTTTTTTCCAAACTTACGCAGGACTGGTACAGCTGCCTAATAATTCCCGCTTGTATGTGAACAGAGGCTCAGGAACATGGGGACCACCGATTCGTTTTCTATCACCGCCTGAAGTGACAGTAATTGAATTGGTCCATGGGTAAATGTTAAGAAACTTGTTGACATGATTTGAAAATTACTTGTAAAGTTAAAAAATGCCTCATAAGTATAGAGGGTAACCTCTGGTTTATTAAAGAAAGATGTGGTAAAGACTAATTGCGGTGGGATAAGAGAGAATTTCTGCCCATTGAATAAGGAAAGAAAGGAGGTGATGGTGAAAGACATTTATCAGAATGGGCGTTGACAAAGCCCGGGGTTTCTTAGTTGGTTTTTAATTTAAATAAGGAGGGAGTTTAAAATGAAAAAGTTACTATTTTTGCTTTTAACCTTAATACTTATTGGATCGTTTTGCCTAGGCTCTGCAATGGCGTTCACAACAGAAGATCTCGCTAAGGAATCGACTATTGAAAAAATCTTGAAGCGCGGAGAACTTTTGGTCGGCCTGGAAGCCGGTTATCAGCCCTTTGAAATGCAGGACGAAAAGGGAAATATTGTTGGCTTCGATGTGGACATGGCTTATGAAATGGGGAAGGCCATTTTTGGCAAAGGGGGAGAAAAAAAGGTTAAACTTATCAACACCGCCTGGGAAGGCATCATCCCGTCCCTGATGACATACAAATTTGACATCATTATGTCAGGGATGACAGTCCTCCAGAGCCGAAATCTCAAGGTCAACTTCTGTGAGCCTTACTACTATATTGGCCAATGCCTGTTGATCAACAAGAAGGACAAGGATAAATACAAAAGCTACAAGGACCTCAACAAGAAAGGCGTTGTTGTCACCAGCAAGCTGGGGGTAACCGGGGCCTTCACTGCCGAAAGGCTGATGCCTAAGGCGACCCTCCGACTGTTTAAGTCAGAGGCTGAGGGAGCCCTTCAGGTTGCAAACGGCCTTGCTGACGCCTTCATCTATGATGAACCGCAGGTTCGAGTCAATGCAGCTAAATACAAGAAGGACACTATCGGGATTTTCGAGCCACTCACCTATGAACCCCTTGCATGGGCCATCCGTAAGGGAGACCCGGACTTTCTCAACTGGCTCAATAACTTTCTAGCACAAGTTCGCGGTGACGGACGTTGGGATCAATTGAAACAGAAATGGTTTGTGGACTACATAGAAGAAATGACTAAAAAACAGTAAAAAAAGAGCAAAAGGGGGGAGCGGGGGTCTGCATCCCCCCTTTTGTTAAAATAGAGGAGGCTTGGTTTGACCTTTAATAAGAGATCGCTGATTACCGTGGGCGTTCTGGCTATCATCACAACAGCTACCTATTATTTCTTTACAAGGAGGGGAATTACTTACATATGGCATTGGGAAAGTATTCCTGACATGCTGTTTTACTATGGTCCAAAATCTGCTGATGATCCAACGTCTCGGTTCCGGATGGGCATCCTGATGATCGGCTTCATTTTGACATTAAAGATCTCTGTTGCCTCGATCTTTTTCGCCATCATCATTGGAACGGTCGTGGGCATTGCCAGGCTTTCCCACGAGCCTGTGACAAGGGCACTCTCACTGGGCTATGTGGAACTCATCAGAAACACACCTCTCCTCGTCCAGATCTATATCATCTACTTCTTTGTGGGATCCATGCTGAGGCTTTCTGCACTTGCGGCTGGCACGGCTGCTCTGTCGATCTTTGCAGGAGCCTATGTGGCTGAAATTGTTCGGGCAGGCATCCAATCGATCCACAAGGGGCAGATGGAGGCGGCCAAGTCCCTTGGCATGTCATATGCCGAGGCAATGCGTCATATTATTCTTCCCCAGGCCTTCAAGCGGATCATACCACCTCTGGCAGGCCAGTTCATCTCCTTAATAAAGGATTCCTCTCTGGTTTCGGTTATTGCCCTGGCTGATCTCATGTTTCAGGGGCAGCAAGCGGTAGCAAGGACCTACCATGCCTTTGAGATATACTTTACCGTGGCCTTCCTGTATCTGGTCATGACCTTCACCCTGTCCATGGCCACCCAATACATTGAAAGGAGACTCGCCATCAGTGATTGAGGTTCGGAACATTTGCAAGACCTTCAGAACCCCGGACCGCAAGGAGGTGAAGGCCCTGGTCAACTTCTCAACCGAGATCAAAAAGGGAGAAGTGGTGGTCATCATCGGCCCGAGTGGGTCAGGGAAGAGTACATTTCTCAGGTGCCTCAATCGCCTTGAGGACATAGACAGCGGAGAGATCATTATCGACGGCGTTAATATCTATGACAAGGGGATAGACATTAACAAGATCCGGGAAGAGATCGGCATGGTTTTTCAACTCTTTAACCTGTTCCCCCATAAGACAGTCCTTGAGAATGTGACTTTGGCCCAACAAGTTGTACGAAAAAGAAATAAGGAAGAGGCAATTGAAATCTCCCGGGGCCTTCTCCAGAAGGTGGGAATCTTGGAAAAAGAGAATGTCTACCAGGCTCAGCTTTCAGGCGGACAGCAGCAACGGGTTGCTATCGCACGGGCCCTGGCCATGCACCCCAAAATCATGATGTTCGATGAGGCCACATCAGCCCTCGATCCTGAAATGATTGGTGAGGTTCTGGATGTTATGAGAGCGCTGGCCCGGGAGGGGATGACCATGGTTGTTGTAACCCATGAGATGGGGTTCGCCCGGGAGGTCTCTGACCGGGTCATTTTCATGGACGAGGGCCAGATCGTCGAGGAAGGTACGGCCGAACACTTCTTCACCAACCCTGTTCACGAGAGAACCAAACTATTCGTGAGCCAGATCCTTTAAACTTCAAAAAAAACCGTTACACTTCTATCTTTGTGATACAAAAGATATTATCATATTCCAATAAGTGCTTATAAGCCTCATATGCAAAGAGAATCCTGGTTTTAATTTCTCTCATTCTTCTTGATGTCCCTTTGAATGACGCTCCCTTTAAAAGTCATGGTTGAGCATCATATTTGTGCTCATCGTCAAAGTTTTGGCGCGAGGCGGGATCTTCGACATTCCATTTTTCCGATATCCTTCCCGTGCAAGCATGGGGATGGGCCCTTCATTACTCAGGATAAACTCAGCGAACTAAGCTCTATTCTTGATTTTCTATCTAAGCTTATCGCGATCTATTCAAATTGGCACGTCTATTGCTAAAAAAGATGGAGCG
>CAZMUW010000041.1:3815-8668 GCA_964569645.1 uncultured Desulfobacteraceae bacterium
AAACATTGCTAAACAATCTCTTTCCTAATAATGGAAGTTAGGTTAAAATATATGAGGTTATTCATATAATTTTTGGCGTGCTTATCTTAAGGAGAGGTTATAGATGGAAAAGAATAGTAAGAGGAAGCCCATAATAGCCATACTTACCGGTGGTGGAGATGTGCCAGGTCTTAATCCATGTCTTAAGACTCTCGTTTACAGGGCAGATAGTGAGGGAGTCACCGTTATTGGAATAAGAAGGGGCTGGGCCGGGCTTTTGGATTACAATCCGGATGATCCCCATATTAGCTCCAGGTGTATTCAGGAACTGAATCCGCCAGAGGTCAGGACCATCGACCGTTCAGGAGGCACCTATCTACACACATCCCGAACCAACCCAAGCGCTGCCGGAAAAAAGGATGTACCAGATTTTCTTAAGAAACAGTTCAAAAAAAAGGAAAATATAAAAGATTTCACCTCCCATGTCTTAAGAAATCTGGAATATCTGAAGATCGATGCCATTATTCCTATAGGAGGCGATGATACCCTCAGTTTTGCTGACAGATTACACAGGGAAGGATTCCCTGTAATTGCCATACCCAAAACAATGGATAATGACGTTTTTGGAACCGACTATTGTATTGGTTTTTCCACGGCCGTTACCAGAAGCGTCATTTTTATGAATGCATTAAGAACCTCTACCGGCTCCCATGAACGTATAGCGGTCATTGAGCTATTTGGCAGGTATTGTGGTGAAACATCCCTGGTATCAGCATATCTGGCAGGGATGGACCGTGCCATTATTCCGGAGGTTCCATTTGACCCGAAAAGACTTGCAGGGCTCATCATGAAAGATAAAAGTGCCAATCCCAAAAATTACGCCATGGTTACTATATCAGAAGGGGCCAGGATGATAGGAGGAGAGATGTTTTTATCCGGAGAGTTAGACGCCTATGGGCATAGAAGATTGGGGGGAATCGGAGAGGAAACCGGGGCTATTCTCAAGGAGCTCACAGGAGAAGATGTCCTCAACCAAAAACTCTCCTATTTAATGAGAAGTGGTATACCTGATTCTCTGGATCTGATGGTGGCTGTTAATTATGCCAATATGGCTATTGATCTTTTTCTGAAAGGTGTCTTTGGACGTCTTGTCGCGCTCACTCGTGGAATCTATACGGATATCACTCTCAGCACCATTGCCACGGGTCAAAAAAGGGTAGATGTGAGGGAACTCTATGATGTGGAGGAGTATCGGCCAAAGGTCCGCCATGTTAGTGGTAAGCCTATGTTTTTATATTAGTAAAGAATCCGGAACACTTCTGCCAGACTTTATGTAAGTTTTAGCAAATTAATCTCTCTTGATGCTGTATCAAATAGGCAAAAACTGCCCGGTCTATCCTTTCCCATAACATCCCCGGGGTTAAGCAACGTTGTATTGTTGATTCTCTCCAGCCTGTAGACATGGGTGTGACCACAACAGACCAGATCATATTCACCAGTGTGGGCTAATGCGTAACCCATTTCCTCATAATGGGTGAATGCAATAGAGGCCCCTTCAAGATTGAGCTTTCCGATAAAACCATGGGGTTCCATATTCTTTAGTTCAGTAAGAGAGATCCTTGTCAACATATATGGGTCGCCGTCATTGTTTCCCAGAACCCAATGGACAGGCCCATCAAACTTTGCCAATTCTTTGAGGGTAAAAGGGGCCACCAGGTCTCCACAGTGTATAATCAGTTTGGCTTTATGAGATTGTATCATCTCCAGGGCCTTTCTAACATTCCAGATGTTGTCGTGACTATCACTCATAATAGCAATGACCATGCCGTACCTCCTTACTTAAAGGTGTAATCGTTCACCCCCACCCTAACCCTCCCCCGTCAAGGGCTGAGCCGTGCACACACTTGACACAGGGGGAATGTAAGTATTGGGTTTTAATGAAACTTTTTTAAACCGCAGAATATTGAACAAGGAATATCGAATGTCGAAGTGAACACTTCATAATTCTGCGGTTCCTTGTTCGACATTCGATATTCAAAATTCAAAATGATATGAACCTAACGAAATTCAAAGCCATATTTTCCTACCCACAGTGTCACGTGTGTCCCAATGTCAGCCCCTGGTGGGAGGGGGTTAGGGGGAGGGGGTGCGGACTTCACTAAATTGCCTGCAACTTCGCAAACACGCAAACCGTTAGGCGCCATTATCATAGCGAGCCGCCCTTCTTTAGGTAGATCATGATTATAGAGATTGCGGCAGGGGTAATGCCTGGTATCCTTGATGCCTGGCCTAAGGAGATAGGTTTTATATGGGATAGCTTTTCCCTCAGCTCATTAGAAAGGCCATGAACCTTGGTATAATCAAACTCCGGTGGAATCTTTATCTTTTCATTATTCTTGAATCTCTCAACATCCTTTAGTTGTCGTTGGATATATCCCTCGTACTTTATCTCGATCTCAACCTGATGTGCAATCCTTTCATCTATCTGTTTATGGTGCCCATCCAGGATAGAAATATCTTGATAACTTAATTCCGGCCTTTTAAGGATTTGATCTAACGGGATTGCATTTTTTATTTGGGCTGAACATGCCTTCACAAGATAATCATTTACCTTCTTTGAGGGAATTATTATGGTGTTTTTTATCCTATGAGCATCTGCGGAGATCTCCTTCTGCCGCTCTTTCATCTCCTTTACCGTTTCATCATCAATGAGGCCTAACTTATTTCCCCTTTCCATTAATCTCTGATCCGCGTTATCCTCTCTGAGAAGGAGTCTGTATTCCGCCCTTGAGGTAAACATCCTGTAGGGCTCTTCTGTTCCTCTGGTAACCAGATCATCAACCATTACAGCCATATATGCCTCTGATCGATCCAGCAGAAAAGGTGGCCTCTTCTGAATCTTTGATGCTGCATTAATCCCTGCCCATAGACCTTGTGCGGCGGCCTCCTCATATCCGCTGGTTCCATTGATCTGGCCAGCCATATATAATCCTTTGATACGTTTGGTCTCAAGGGTGGGGAACAATTGCACAGGGTTTACATAATCATATTCAATTGCATAGGCAGGTCTCATGATTTCAGCCTCTTCCAATCCCTCAACAGATCTCACAAAGGGGGTCTGTACATCCATGGGCAGGCTGTTTCCCAGGCCACTTGCATAAATCTCCTCTGTATCTATACCCTCAGGTTCGAGTATGATCTGATGTTTGTCCCTGTCAGAAAACCGTACTACCTTATCTTCTATAGAGGGACAATACCGTGCAGGAACCCCTGTGATCTTTCCTCCGTACAGGGCAGAGCGCTCTAAATTGTCCTTTACGATCTGATGGCTCTTCTTATTTGTATAACCTATATAACAGGGAATTTGGGGCGTTTTGATCTCTTTGGTAAAAAAGGAAAATGGTCTGGGATTTTCGTCTCCTTCCTGTTTTTTAAACCTGGTAAAGTCTATGGTTGATTTTTTTAGCCGTGCAGGGGTGCCCGTTTTCATCCTGCCCAGGGTAAAACCCAGCTGCTTTAGATCTTCGGGTAGCCCATAAGATGCAAATTCACCGGCCCTACCGGCCCTGATAGATGTAAAACCGATATGCACCAAGCCCCTTAAAAAGGTTCCAGTGGCCAAGATCACTGCCGGTGCCTGATACCCGAAGCCTGTTTGATCCTCAATCCCCACAATATGGGTATTCTCCACTACCAATCTTTCAACCATGGCCTGCTTAATATCCAGGTTGGGCTCCTTTTCCACTGCCTCCTTCATGGCGATATGATACCTGATCTTATCATTCTGGGAGCGAGAGGATTGAACAGCCGGGCCCTTTTTGGTATTCAGAAGCCGGTACTGTATTGCAGTTTTATCTGTTATCCTGGCCATCTCACCACCCAGGGCATCTATCTCTTTTACCAGCTGTCCTTTTGCTACCCCTCCAATAGAAGGGCTGCATGGCATTTTTGCTAATCCATCGAGGTCTATGGTCATTATCAGGACACTACATCCCATCCGTGCAGCGGCAAGGGCTGCTTCGCAGCCGGCATGGCCTGCCCCAACAACGATAATGTCGTATTTCTTTGGATAATAATTCAATGTCTCAGAATCTCTATTCCGCCGAAGGCGGGAAAATCAGGGCCGCTTCAACTCAAGGAGATAAGGTCTTTTCACTCCCATACCGTAGATCAATTCAAACAAGGAAATTCTCTCTTCTTTCGACTCAGGAATCGGACCGAGTTTAACAAAGACCACCTGTTCCTGCCCAAAGACCAAGGTTGGAACTCCAAAGACACCGTACTTTCTCTTGGACTCCATGTGATCTTCTCCCACAGCATGCCATGCTTCCTCCCTGGCAATGTCTTGTTCAAACCGGACCGGATCGAGACCTGCGTATTTGGCGATTTCTCTTAGTACCTTCCGGTCAGCTATATCCTTGCCTTCATCATGTCTGGCCTCAAAGGTGGCCAGATGAAACCTCAGAAATAATGGCTCCCCCTGGTTTTCTGCGGCTTTTGCGGCCACAAGTGCCGGAATGCCCCGGCTGGAATAATCCGGGTGTTCCCACATCATAAAATCCGGACCTTTCTCGCTATTCTGCTGATCCAGTGAGAAGGTCTTCCATTGAATGGAGAGACCATCCGCGACCTCTGTCTTGATGCTCTCCAACCAGGTAGCCACCCGGTAGGCGTAAGGTCATAAATAGTCATAAAAGACTGTCAATTGAGTACCCATTTTTTTTCCAATTTTTTTGTAAATTTTAACTATTCATCTATTCACCAATATCATATAAAACCTGTGCTTCTTTTTAAAGCTCCGGATATTATGGTACCATATTTTAATAGTATAGGAAATCCCATTTTTCACCCCCTCCCCCTAACCCCCTCCCGCC
>CAZMUW010000042.1:0-8518 GCA_964569645.1 uncultured Desulfobacteraceae bacterium
TTCCCCAAACCCATTATTCCAACATTCCAATTGTGAGCGAAGCGAACTAAGTTCTGGCCTTCTAAATTGAATCCAATCCCGTGTATAACGACATCATGCCACGTCATTTTGTCGAAATCTTTTTCTGACCAAATTGTCTTTTCAAGCAGGAACTTTTGACCTGGTTTTAGAGTCATTTTTTATATACCGTGGAAGTGAGGGGCTGGGCGGATTACCAGTAAAAAAGCCGTTTAAAGACTCTGATGATGGGCCTGCAAATGCATTTAAAAGAAGCCGCAAGATAAGCCCAGTCCCGCTCCACTGGCTTGTTATAATCTTTTTCGACATCAATAAATATGCTCGGCCGATAAGATCAATTCTCCGATTTCTTTTTCTATATCCAAAGTCTCTTTTAGTTGATCCCCACAATCTTCTGAGCATAATGTAAACATAAAATCATTACCCTCTCTTCGTGCATCGGAGTCCGCCGGAGGGACTATAGACCATATTGTTTTGCCTAAGGTAGAGATCTTTATCGGCATTACGTTGCTTTCATACTTTGAGATATCAACTTTAGGCCGCTTTTTGCACCCTAGCGCATAAATTGGCCCTTCATTCCTTATTTTTTTGCCACACCATGAGCAGGTGCTCATGGCCTGTTTAAATTTTTCCTCTTTCCTTTTTAATTTCATCTGTTATATCCTGTTACAAATACATTACCACACCTGGATTTTCTGCTTGATTATAACGCTAGGCATAACCTGCCGTAAAAAGGCGCTAGCCTTTTTACGGTCAGAGTGCATGCCATTGTTAGTGCCGCATGATTCCGACTAGTAAATCACATCAGTCCAGTTCACCTCTTGCGAAGCCGCGGGATCCACATTGGCACTTCCCGCATGTACTGCTCATATTCCTCGCAAAAACGCGCAAGCAGAAGCTTTTCTTCGTAGCGCGAGATGTAATGCAAGAATCCTATCGCAATAATCCACACTACTGCGGCAGCCAGTGATATACTTAGCACTAGAAGACCAAGATAAAGCAGAATCTCGCTCAGGTATACTGGATGGCGAACGACATTGAACACGCTCCTCCTGATTACGCCAGGCTTCCCCCTCTCCTCGCCGAACACGATTGACATGCCCGTTCTCGCCAGGTAGCCCGATATAACCAACAGAACGACTCCAGAAGGTATTCTGACGTAAAGTGGCACGTACTGGTTGAGGAAAGTCGTGTGCTTGAAAAAGAATGTGTCGGCTATCCATGTCGCCGCAAATAGGCAGGCCAGCACTATCTGTTCAGCATCGCCAACTACATGCTCGCCGGTAAGATCGTCCCGCTGTTGGTGTACTTTCTTCTGCGCCTGCTGGTGAGTCATGTTATTTCCTTCCCTGCCTTTTGTTTCATGCAGAAATGCGCGCTAACTTTAAAGTAGACTGCCTAAAAGCCGCATTATTTTGCGGCTTTATTGCTCCCTAAACTGAAAAATACGCCTATTTAGCCGTATAATTTTCCTGACTTTGTTATCAATTTACTGTAAGTACTGCTGTAATAAAATTGGAAATCGTAGAAAGTAAGATTTAGGAAGCTGAACTTTCGGTGGAGACCTACACCACCGACCTTTTTGCAACCTCAAAGGCATTGCCCTTTTTCCTCATATGCAATGTTTTCAGATAGTTTTAGGTGAGCTCCCTTAACCATTCTCTATCATCTTGAGTCTTTCCCGGTATCTTTTACGCAAGTCTTTGAGGAACTGATCCCAATCTGGGTCATGGCTTAGATTGGGTACCACAGCAGAACCTGAGACGCCTCTCTCTTTCAAGGCTAATAGAGCCCTATCATTAAAGGCCCTTTTGGTCTCTTCCTTTTCTGCCTGGTATTCTTTCCGGAGGATAGGAAGGGGGAGTATATCAAAACCGGCTATCTCACTGAGGGCAGACAAAACCGAATTGTTTTCGCTGTCAAGGTCGAAATGAGCTAAAAGATGTTTTTTGATCAGCTTATATGAAAGACCATGCTCTTTACTATCTATTATTTCCACCTCTTCCTTTAGCCGGCTAAGGGGAAGGATGTTATCCAAATACCTGTTAAGGATACCATGGAGCTTCTTATCCAGCTCTTCCCTTGCAAGGCTCAGTTTTTCCTCCCTGCTCAGGGTAAGATCCCTGGTTTTTTCAAGAACAAGATCGATGGTGCTTTTTATTTCCCCCAAAATTCTGCCTCGCACCTAATTTTATTAGAGCTTTAGGGATAGAGATCCCTATCGACTAATCCTCTGAGAAATTCTTGAACATCATTTCTCCCAGCTCCTTGGACCGCTTTGTGGCGACCTCTACGGCATTGATAAGGGTCGTTCTAAGCCCGCCTTGCTCCAAGGTATGAAGGGCGGCTATGGCAGTTCCGCCGGGTGAGGTGACCCTATCCTTTAATTTCCCGGGGTGTTCGTTTGTCTCTATCAATAATCTTGCAGCGCCCAAAACCGTTTGGCTTGAAAGAAAAAGGGCATCTTCTCTTGAAAGACCCATCTTTACCCCAGCATCGGCCAGGGCATCGACAATCAAAAATATGTAGGCGGGGCCGCTGCCGCTTAACCCCGTGATAGCATCCATGAGCTCCTCCTCGATGATGACGCTTTTCCCCACGGAATCGAAGATAGCCTTAGCTATCTTTAGGTCATCCTTGAGGGCATGCTTTCCAGCCGCAATGGCAGCAGCGCCCTCCTTAACGGATGCAGCGATATTGGGCATAACCCGAATGAGGCGTAGGTCCTTGTTGAGGCACAGCTCTATGGCGGCCAAGGGGACACCGGCGGCAATAGAGATGATGAGTTTGGACATATCCAGGCAGGCAGCTGTTTCCTTCAGTATTGAGGCCATGATCTGAGGTTTGATCGAATAGATGATTATTTCTGATGCCTTGACAACATCGAGATTTTCCTTTGCCGTGACTACCCCATATACTTCCTTGATCGATTTGAGCTTATCCTTCCGGATGTCGGAGCAGATGATATTTTTGGGAATGGACGATCGGGAATAAATGAGCCCGCTGATGAGGGCCTCCCCCATGTTTCCCGTCCCGATTACGCCGATTTTCTTGTCTTTTAACATGATCTCTATCTTCCTTAATCCGATGATCAACTCCCAACCCGTGCCTTGCAGACGCGGCACTCTCCCGTTGAGTTACATCCCCGCCATTTTAAGGTTTAATCTCTTTTAGTCAAGAAAAAATATTTCCCCAAAAGCCGACAATACCCCCAATTTTTGCTTAACAATAGAGGAGGAAAATGTTTTAATCATCTTACTCTATTACAAATGAAGCAAGAAATACAAGTTCATAGTACAGACTTCTTCAATCTTGCTCCAAATTTTTGGACATATTTCCCATTGATAAAGCATTGAAATTTAAGCATTTATATTTCTTGGTTAATCTGTCGTATAAAATTGCTTGTGATTTCAATTTGTTACAAATTCAACCTATTACGAATGACCAATTTTGCTGGCCTTGGTTTATATTCTAATAATAATAACTATTTAACTAATAGACCATTTAACCATTTGACGAACTCTGTAGTATGGTTTTTATAAGGGGGATTTAAAATGAGCAAGGCCAGGGTATCCATTGTTAAAACCAATCCTAAACCTGAATATCCGGCAATCCTGGGGTCCATTCGGAAGGCCCTGGATCTCATAGGCGGAATTGAGGATGTGGTCAAACCGGGCCATCTGGTTCTCATCAATCCGAGCTGGGTAGCCCAACCGGTAGAGCGGGAGGCAGGGTGCATCACCATGCCTGAGATCCCTCGTGCTATTGCCGATATTGTAAGGGAGCTGGGAGCCCGTCCTGTGATTGCGGAGTCGTCGGCTGTTGGAGTGAATACGGAAAAGGTAATCCGGACTTCGGGCTACCAGGAACTCCGGGATATGGGCTATGAGGTGGTCAACTTGAAGAAAACACCCCACGTGGAATTTTCCATCGAAAACGGCAAGGTGTTTGAAACCTTGCCATGTTGGGAACTGGTGCAGCGGGCCGACGTGGTTATCAGCGTACCCAAGCTGAAGACCCACGATCAGACAGAGATGACCTGTGCCATTAAGAATCTTAAGGGTCTCTTGACGGACAAGGGGAAAAAGGCTGAGCACCGGGAAGGGCTTTTCGAGGGGGTCGTGGATCTTATGACCGCAGTAAAGCCCAAGCTGGCCGTGGTGGACGCCATCATCTGCCAGGAGGGGCTTGGGCCGATCTTCGGCAGACCTGTGGAGATGAACCTCATTCTGGCAGGTAAAGACCTTGTGGCGGTGGATTCCATCTGTGCCCGGGTCATCGGATACGACCCCAGTGAGACCCTCCTGACAGTGAATGCAGCCGCGCGCGGGCTGGGGGTAATGGATCCGGATCAGATCGAGATTTTGGGAGAGCCTCTGGATGGGGTCAAACGCCGTTTTCTCCGCGCTATCGAGGACGATCCAGTAAAGGTTGAGGGCTTCCAGTTGATTTATGGGGAGGAAACCTGTACGGGATGCCGCAACACGGTGATGAGCGCTCTCGTTGATATGCGCAATGCGGACCACTTGATGTACCTGCCGGGTATCACGGTGGTAGCGGGCGGCGCTCCCCTTCCCGAAGGCGTGCCACGGCAGAACATCGTGACCGTTGGCAAGTGTATGCCCGAAGAGAACCGGACTGAGCGGCATGTGAAAGGCTGCCCGCCGATTAACGCCCACGTTGTGAAGGGGATCATAGGGGATAGGGCTGAGGTCAAGCGAATGTATGCCGAGGAGAGCCTGGATAAGACCGATGGATGAGTATCATAAGAGAGGAGACTGACATGGAGTCTATTTTCGGTTATATGGAAAGGTATGATTACGAGAACCTGTTCCTTTGCCAGGACAAGGCACTCGATTTTAAGGCCATCATTGCAATTCATGACACCACTCTGGGGCCGGCCACCGGAGGCTGCCGCATGTGGCTATATGAAAATGAGATGGATGCCATAGAGGATGCCCTGCGTCTGGCCAGGGGCATGACCTACAAATATGCCGCTGCAGGTGTCAACCTGGGCGGTGGCAAGACTGTTATAATCGGAGATCCCAGGCGTAAGGATCGGGAGCCAATCTTCCGGGCCCTGGGAAAGTTTATCAATCGCCTTGGAGGGAAGTACATCACGGGTGAGGATGTGGGCACCACCTTGAAGGACATGGAATATATCCGGATGGAGACCGAACACGTTGTCACCCTTCCCACCTATTTGGGGGGTGCAGGAGACATCGCCCCTATGACCGCCTTTGGGGTAATCCGCGCCATGCAGGCCTGTTGCAAGCGTGTCTATGGGTCCGACAGTATTGAGGGCAAGACCGTGACTGTCCAGGGTCTGGGGGCTGTAGGGCACAATGTCGTGGAACAGCTCAGCGAGCTTGGAGCCAAGATGGTGGTGACCGATATCGATCCCGAGAAGGTTGAGGCCATGGTTGAGAAGTACGGCGTAGACAAGGTGGATCCTGAAACTATTTACGACGTGGGCTGCGATATCTTCTGTCCCTGTGCCCTGGGAGCCATTATCAGTGAAGAGACCCTGGACCGGCTGAAATGCAGGATCATTTGCGGTAGCGCCAATAACCAGCTCAAGGAGGAACGCCACGGCGAGCTTTTGGAGGAAAAGGGGATGGTCTATGCACCAGATTACATCGCCAATGCCGGCGGGACCATCTACGACACGGACAGGTTGGGTGTCGGTGGCGTAAGTCACGAGCGGGGCAAGGAAAAGGTTTCCCGTATCTATGAGAATATGGAGCGGGTGTTCGTGATTGCCGACCGTGACAGGATCTCGACATACCTGGCATCTGACCGGATGGCGGAGGAGCGAATCATGCAGATTGCTCAAGTCAAGAAGTATGTGGACGACTTGAAACCGTAGTGGAAATTCTTCCAAAGCAAGCAGAATTTCACCTTGAGGCCGTGAATGAAAAGGAGTCTAATTTGAGAAAGGTTTACGATATTGTGGTAATCGGGGGAGGGGTTATTGGATCAAGTATCTCCTATAACTTAGTAAACGACGGATTCGATGGCAAGATTCTAGTCATTGAGAAAGACCCCTCTTATCAATTTGCCACCAGCACCCTGAGTGCTGGTGGCGTGCGAGAGCAATTCAGTCTTCCTGAAAATATTAAGATATCCCAATACGGTTTAGATATATTCGAGAGCTTTGATGAGAGAATGGAGCTTGATGGAGATAAGGCCCACGCAGAATTCAAACAACGTGGTTACCTCTTCCTTGCCAATGAGAAGAATTGGTCAATGATCAGAAAGAATTATGAGATCCAGAAGGGTTTGGGCGCAGATGTATCTTTGCTTTCCATCAATGATCTTAAAAAATTAGTCCCCCACATGAAGACCGATGATCTGGTGTGTGGTGTTTTTGGTTCTCGAGCCGGGTACCTCGACCCTTACGGAGTTATGCAGGGATATATAAGGAAGGGCAAAAAATTGGGGGTAGAATATCTCTACGAAGAGGTGACAGGGATTGAGGTAAGAAGAAAAAAGATTGAAGGTGTCATAACCGATAAGGGCAGTCAAATAAGATGTGGAATTGTTGTCAATGCCGCCGGACCTTATGCCTCAATTGTAGGAAAAATGGCAGGAATAGATCTGCCGATTGACCCTATAAGAAAAATGGCATATGTATTTGATCCTAAGATCAAATTTGATTATGATTTACCGCTTGTAATTGATACAGATGGACTCTTATATTTTCGCCATGAATCTTGTAAAACCATTTTAACAGGCAAATCAATCCCTGATGAGCCACCTGGCTTTAATTTTGAGTGGGATCGAGATTATTATATGGACGTTATTTGGCCTCAGGTGTCCGAAAGGGTTCCTGCATTCGATACCGCCAGATTAATCAGGGGTTGGGCAGGTCTTTATGCGATGAATAAAGTGGATGGAAATGCGATTATCGGCCATTTTGGTGATATCAAAGGTCTTTATGGCGCGGTCGGTTTTAGTGGTCATGGTCTTCAGCAGGCTCCTGCAATAGGAAAGTGTCTATCGGAGTTAATTCAGTTCGGAAAATACCAAACGATTGATCTATCTTGCTTTTACTTCGATCGTTTTCAAACTGGAAAACTTGTTTTTGAAGAGGCAATGGTCTAAACGGGAAATCCTTCTTCTTCACCGACCTTTTTTTCTCTCTTTTTTTTCAGTTATCTTATAACGAAGATCAGGAATATAGGTATTGGTAATATTACCATTACTTATATTCTTCTCCGCTTGACCTGCTCTCCGATGAGTCCAGCCGACTACACAGGCTGTGCGTTCTTGGGACGACCTTTTTTCTCTCTTTTTTTAGTGAATTACTTTTCTAGTTGTTATTTCATTATGTCTATAATCATCAGCCATCTTCCTCAATCTACTAAAACCGATTGTGACAGTATTGGTTTCACCTCCAATAGAAACAGCCATGTTCCTCGCATCAATGAGTTCGCAGTCTGTTGGACAACGACCTACAAAAAATGCCCTCTGCTCTATGATATCTTTCCAGTGTCCAGGTTCAAACTCCTCTTTACCAAGCAGCATTGGTTTACCACAGCGATAACAGTATGTCTTCAGCTCATTTTTAGTCAGATAACCTATTTTATATATTACCCCTCCTGACTCTACTACATCCTCCTTTAATGTTTGCATTGTTACCCTCCTTTCCTTTCCTTATTGCATTCCTGCTAATGACCTCCATTTGTCCGGTGTCACCGAATCTCACCACGGCGCTGTTCATCTTCCCTGTCCTGGCGATGACTCTCAACTTGCGCCCATACAGGGAGGCTCGTTTTGGGTTGTTCTTCCAACTGTAATACTACGGGTATGCGGTCGTCATTTCTTCTTTTGGCCCCGGCCCTGGCGGCCTTTAAGGCTCGTCGAAGGGACTGATCTTTTGCCTTCTAAGAGGTTGAGTCCAAAAGACTGCTCGTAGTCCCCCTCCCCAAAGATCCTCACTTCTTCTAATATGGTGGGGGAACCCTTTCCCCTGTCCCATTTGGTCTGGGTATAGATGAGAAGGGGGGCATTATCAATCTCTACTGATAGGAATCCTTTTTGCACCTTTAGATAAAAGGCTGGTTTTTCAATGATGCCTTCACGCTCCGAAATGCTCGGAGTGCCCTCACCTTGAGTTGTTGCACCCACGGAGAGGACAGACATCGGGCACAGAATAAAAGAAACCACCACAAGGATATTTGTTATGAATGTCTTTTTTGCCAATATTCTTACTCCTGAGATCATCGTGCCTAATAATATCAAGACCGCTGTCGCTTAAAGGTCGCCATCGAGTACGGGCACGGTGGATGAACTGCCAATCCACACCAGGGAATCACCAGTGAGTATGACTATATAGCAGGTATTTTAACCTTGTCGAGGGGGATTTTTGGGGGTATAAAATGGGTATAAAACCCACCTATTGATATTGAGGGGGGTCCATACCGATCCTCAGTTAATACACCATATTCTTGAACATCTTGGCCTCTGGGTACAGAGGCCTTCCAGGGGCCCGCCC
>CAZMUW010000043.1:0-8499 GCA_964569645.1 uncultured Desulfobacteraceae bacterium
AAAGATAATCCAGGGGTAAAAGCCAACCCGAATCATGTGAAGACGGCCATTTTTGTTCCTCTAACTTTAGGCACTTTAGGCACTTTTAACTTTAGGCACTTACCTTGATGTGGTCCTCTCACCTCCCGGTTTGCGCGCTTATGCGATTACCTTCCCTTTACTGCACTTTGCCTGTGCCATCTAACTCAATTGCTCGGTAGACCATGTCATGGACTCCGCCGACTTCCACGTCCATCTCATAGTATTCCATGAGCTGAGTGAGCTGGCGCTTGCAGTTTGCACACGGAGCAGCCACGAACTTGGCTCCCGTGGCCTTGATTTGCTCTAATTTTTTCTTTCCGCTGACATTCATCCTGAACTCCCGGATGGTATCCATGGCCGAGAGTCCCCCTCCGCCTCCGCAGCACCAGTTCTCAGACCCGCTTGGAGTCATCTCCCGGTAGTCGGCGCAAGAGGCCTTGAGGATTGTCCGGGGCTCATCAATAATGCCGCAGCTTCGGGCGAAGTTGCATGGGTCATGATAGGTGACGGGCTGCGGATTCTTTGACGGATCGAGCTTAATCTTGCCCTCCTTGATGATATCGGCGGTAAACTCCATGCAATTGGTGGTCTCAAAGGGAAGCTTACCCCACCAGTTGGCCTTCTCCATCATGAACTTCATTATTCGGTGGGCATGGCCGCACTCTCCCATCATCAGTGTCTTGCACCCGAGACGTTTAGCCTCGTTGACGCAGTTCAAGTTTTCCGCTTTCATGGCCTCGTCATCGCCGGTGAAGAGCCCGTAGTTGGCTCCATCGAACATAAAGGAACTCATGGTCCAGTCAACTCCAAGGACATAGAAAATCTTTGCAATTCCCATGACCGCCTCGGGTTTGACCAAGACATCCCCGGAGGGTGGGACAAAGAAGACATCGGATCCTACCTTGTCCACGGGGATGGGGATATCTATTCCGGTCTCTTCCTTCATTTCACTTTCAAGGAACTGGATGGTATTAATGAATGCTTCCTTGGAGCATCCGTCGGTATTGCCGGTCTTAAGTGATATCTCGGTTACGTCAAGGAGTCTTTTCGGTGTCTTGCCGAGCTTATGGACGATGGCCCTGCCCTTTCTTGTGATCACTGAGTGGTCGATCCCCATCGGACAGTAGACTGCGCAACGCCGGCACCCGGTGCACTCATAGAAGGTCTCTGCCCACTCCTCGATCTCTCTTTGATTCAAATCGCCCGACCCGGAAAAGACCCTCAGGACCCTGCCGGAGGGCGTATAATACCTTTTATAGATCTTGCGGATGCGGTCTGTGCGCAGAGCCGGGTTGTAGCGCGCCTCTGGTTTTCCTTGATACACGGGGCACTGCCGGGCACAGGTCCCGCACCGGGCGCAGATCTCCATGGCCACCCGCAAAGGCACGGGGCCGTTCTTAATTCCACCGACTTCTTTAAGTACCACTTCGTAATCATTGCTTTTCTTACTAGACATTTCCATGGCCTTCTACCTCCTTTGTAAAGCAGTTTGAGTGAAAAAGATCCCGCCGAAATGAAGAAGCTTTGAAAAGGGTAGGTACATAAAAAGTACCTGCCCTAAGAAAAAGTGCAGGAGAAACCATCCCTTGAGTGGAGGCAGAGAGAATTTAAACATGACGAGTGATGCGAAATAGGCACGCGTCAGTTTCAGATCGAAATGTTCCAAGAACCGCATGGCATTACCTGAGAAGATGATCAGGAGGACAAGTACCAGGGCGAACCAGTCCCCGCCCTGGGTGATTTCCCTTACCCTTTCCAGACTCATCCGGCGCAACAGCAGAAAGATTACTGTGAGCAGGATTACTATCCCCGCTGCTCCCCCTGACCACGCGGACATGGAATCGGCATTGATGCCCAGTGCAGCCCACAGTCTCGGGAAATCCATGGCCACGCGCACATGCCCGACCAGGATCAGCGCCAGCATAGCGTGAAACACCCAGGCTGCCGCCCACAATGACTTATCACCTTTAAAAAGCCCCGGGAAAAAAAAGGTTGCTTTTAAAACCCCCAGGAAGGTGTCTGATCCTGGATCCGGCGCTGGGAAGAGGGTCATTTTTGGAATTGGAAGTTTCCACCAGATTCGGAATCGGTAAATAAGCCCCACTACCAATACCACCAGAGTGATGGGGGGGAGAATTACCCCGATTAAATAGCCTAATGTTTCCATATTATACTCCTTTCCATTGATTTCTAGTGGGCGGCAGACTGACCGCCCCGTTTTTGGTTTTTAGGCCCCAGCCCTTATGAGGCCGTTACCATAGTACGGATCTATAGGCATCCCGACGGCCGCGGCAGGCCTGCGATGCGGTAGGCCCCCTTGACTATCCCGCACGGGAAGAGTTCACAGACGCGCTTGCCGCTCAGCCCCGTAGATCGACTGATTTTGTAGATCAATGGACCTTCCCCATACTTGGCATAATAGTCCCTTACATAGTCGATGACCTTCCAGTGGTCCACGCTTAGAGGCCAGACCTTATTGATCCGAGCCAGTTCCTCGGCCACTTTTTGGCTCCAGTGTGAGTTCTCAGATAAGAAGCCCTCTTCACCTAGGTCTGGAAAACTGTTGATTTGTCCCCATGTCTCCATTTTTATCCCTCCTGTCTGAGTGCGTGAAAATTAAAGTTGGTTTGGTTTTAAAGTTGGTTTGGCTTGACACCTCAGTTAATTAGTGTTAGCAATAAAAACAGGGGAAGCCTCAGAGCCTAAGTCTTCTCTGGTAGATAATTCCCCTTGGGCTGGACTACTGGTTGAGGGACCGGGGCGTCCAGCCCTTTTAATTATTCATTAACTCTGCAAATCAATGCTTCCCTCCTGTTATTACGCAACCTTGATTAAGCTGGATCGAGCGGCACACTTGCTTATCCCTAAAGTAGCTCATCAGGTCCTCCAGGGTAAAGGGATGTCTTATCCGAAAGGTTCCAGGGAAGGATATCGAAAGCCTGCGAGCGGGGGTCGCAAGGATGATGGTGCTGCCTTGGATTCTCGGATCATTGGCCAGATGATGACAAAGCTCGCGACACTTGTCCTCCAGCATGGCACAATCCAGCACCACAAAATCCGGCCGGAACCGATCAATAAGAAGCGAGTATTCATACTCGCAATTGGCGAATTGAAGATCTATCCTTTCCCCTTTCCCTCTACTATCTCTAAGCAGGGACTCTCTACAACTATCGTTATCTGTGATCACCAGCACGTTGAAAGGCCTTCCCAGTTGATACCGGAAATAGGAACATTTCCGGCATGAACTGGAGTTGGACAAGCCTTTGAAGCCCACGTCCTTGGAAAGATGGTTCATCTCAAAACACTTGAGCGCTTGTGACCGGTATACCAGGCAATCCAGGCATCCTTGCTTGACCTCGCTTTCACCCGCAAAGAATTCCCAGCAGTATAACAGGCTTTTTTCTGAAGTAGACAAAGGGGTGGCGAAGGTGGTTTGTTCTTTCTGGTTAAGAAGTGCATTGATATCTTCCCGGGAGATCCGGTAGTGACCTCCCGGGGTTCTCAATGCGGAAATCCTGCCCTGCTTAATCCATTTCAAGATCGTGTCAGGAGTGACCGAGAGCGACTTCGAAGCCTGGCCAGTAGATAGATAATTCATGATTGTGATTTTTTCTCCTCGCTAGCTGTTTTATCCATTTTATCGGTTTTATGGGTTTTGTCAAGAAAAAAATCAACAAATAACAGAAAAAAATCCTGTTTTCGTAAAAAACTTGAAATAAGGTCTATTTAAGTAAAAGCTCAAGTGGACAATCTTGTCCTCATTCGCTATGTTCTCATCCAGACCACTGGGGGGGTAAAGCGAGCGTGTTTAAGGATTGAAGGTTCTCTGGGGAAAGAAATCCAAGAATCAATTAATTCACATAAGTGCAAACAAAGAGATCAGTAACGTTCAAAAGTTGTGGCAAGCTTTTTGGAAGGCAAACCGACACCGTCTTTGTTCATACTGCGGGCAAAACTTTCGGCCATCAAGTGGAGGTTGTTACTGCCATCGCCTAGGAATAGTATGAGGTGTTTTTGCTCTGACATTTACCACCTATTTGCAAGATATAACTTTCTATGCATCTCTCTGGATGATTTTGGGCAAGCGATTCCGGGGCAAGCGGATGCGAAAGGTTGAGCCCTGCCCTGGCTCGGATTCCACATCTATCTTCCCACCGTGTTCCTGAACGATCTTCTTTGTCATCAACAAACCAATGCCCGTGCCGCCCAGGCCCTTGGTTGTGAAAAAGGTTGTAAAAACCTTTTTCTTTACCTCGTAGTCCATTCCGCATCCATCGTCAACAACCTCGTAGACAATGACCCCATTTTCTTCAAACGTCCGAACCCATACATGGCACTCGCCTTCATTGTCGCTCATCTGGCAGGCGTCTATGGCGTTGCCCACCAGGTTTGTCAGGCACTCGTGCATGCTTTCATAGTCCATTGGGGCAGAGTCGATACTGCCTATCCGCTCGTCTACAAGTTCTATACCCATCTCCCGAGCCTGGGCCCTGTATAAATCAACCACTTCTTCGGCTATCTTCGCTGGGTTGCTGAGTTCAACCTGAATCTCCCGACCTTTGGAAAAGCTCAGGAATTCTTTAACAAACGTTGAAATCCGGTCAATATTGCGAACCAGCATCTCCATCCCTTTCTGGACACGCTCAACGTTGCTCTTGTTCATCCCGGAATTCAGCATGTACATGCCGCCCTCAAGACCGGTAAGAAGGTTTTTTACCCCGTGAGCCAGACCGGCAACTGTTTGTCCCACCGCCGCCAGTCGTTCTGCCTCCATCTTGTCGTTTTCAAGCTGCTTGATCTCGCGCAGATCCTGGATTGAAAACGCCATCCCCATAGACCGGTCACCAACCAGAAGCTTGGTACCGGCCAGGCGTACTGGAAGCGTTTTTCCTTCAATTGTTTTCACCTTTGTTTCAGGCAAATACACGTGCCCGGAGCCCTTGGCTACCTGATCCAAAAAGCCTTCTGGAAGCATGGAAGTAAGTTCTTCCCTTGAAACCCGTTTATTATCTGTGATGCTAAAAATGTTGCGTGCGGCACGATTGAAGATGGTCACATCTCCATTGTCATCCACCGCAATGATACCGTCCATGGATGTTGCGATCATGGATTCCATAAAGGTATGGGCAATCTTTAACTCATCTTCCAGCTTCAGTGTCTTGGTGATGTCAACAGCCATTTCCATGACCAGATCGAAACTGTCGTCCACCAGCCTCAGCGGCACGGTTGTAACAAGGAGATGTTCCGTTTTTCCTTTTTTGGACTTCCATACGTGGTGGCCGGTGTGCATTTGGCCGTCAGCAAAGGTTTGCCGTGCTGTGCATTCGGCGCACTTGTGCTCAAATCCCTTGAGGGCTTCGAAGCAATACCTTCCTTCAGGATCCTCGAACATCTGCCTGAGCCTTTCGTTGGTCTTTGTTATGCGAAAGTTCCTGTCGATTATCAAGATGTTGCAGGGAACCTGATCAAAGAGAAGCTGATGTTCCCTTCGAATCTGCTCAGTCTCGGTGATATCCGTGGACATCTCCACCAAAAAGGGGATGTTTCCTTCCTCATCCACAACAGGAATTGTGTGCTTGATATAGCGGGTTAGCTGTCCACTTTTGTCGTATCCCACTTCCTCGTTAACCCGGGAAAGGCCGTCTTTAAATGCTGCGGCGCCCTTGCAGTCAGGGCACATTGAATCACGGCTTTTATAAACGGAGAAGCATTTGTGGTTTTTCCAGGGGCCGAACATTTGCTCAAAGGCGGTGTTGGCATAAACCAGATTAAACTCCTTGTCTATAACAGCAATGGCCATGGGGACAACGTTAAACAGATTTTCCTTAATCCAATTATCAATATTGGCTGGAGCTAACATGATATTCCTCATATTGGTTTCTGCGTGCAAAAAATACTATTCAAGCAATTGTTCAACAAGTTCCATCAATGCCGGCAATTTTACGGGTTTTTCAACAAACCCGTCAGGAGGGGGAATGGTGTTATCATCGATTAGTTTTCTAAATCCCTCCTCCATGAAATCCTTTGCCTCCGACATTCCACTGATTAATGCAATGGGGATATTTCTAAATGCCGCCGTAGTCCGCAACTCCTTATACATGGATATACCCGAACGCTGGGGCATCATGATGTCGAGGATGATTAAGTCAGGCTCCTTGGCCAAAACGGCTTTGTGGAAAGGTTCGTCTTCTTCTATGGTACAGGTCTCATAACCGCTGTCTTCCAAAGCTGTCATCAAGTATACCCGTATGTCCAGCTCGTCATCGATTATCATTATTTTCTTTGGCACCTTGCCTCCAATTGCTGGTAATATATGATTGACCAAAAAAATAAGATAGATAAGATTATTTTATGTCAAAATCGATGGAAGAAGCAAACTTTTTTTAGCAAAGTTCAACCTGTTGTGAGCGGTATCACGATCTTTGATTTCGATTCTATGAAATTCGGTCTTGATTTCTCGGGTATATACGTTTTCGATATACCTATCGATTGGATATTGATATTGCTGTTTATAAGAGTGGAAGTAAACATCTACGGTGCGTAGGCAAGCAGCGCAGGGCATCCATGGCTGGTCTCTCTTTTGGCCTGAAGGGGAGCCATTGCTTGTTCGTTCCAACTATCTCCTCTGCCTTATAGCCAGTCAACTTTTCGCAGGCCCAGTTCCAGTGGGTCACAATATGGTCTTTGTTTATGACAAAGGTAGGTATGGTATTTCCCTGGATTATCTGTGACAGGGTTCTCCATCTCTCAACGAGCTCCCTCTCAACTGTTTGCAAATGTCTGGTCCTCTCCTCCACAATCTTTGCAAGCTGCTGGGAGAAGTGGTCAGACTCAGTCTCTATCTTCCCTGGCTCGCTTAGATGTTTCCTTAGATCCCTCTTGATCCTTACCCTCTCTTCTTCCATCTGAAGAAATTCCCAGACCGACATGGCCTCGAAGTGATCTATCAACCTTACCTTTTCTGGTTTGGTTGCCTTAAGTTCCTCCAGAACCTTATCGTCTCCTGTCAATTCGATAATCAAATTCAGCTTTTTGATTTTATAAAGATCCTTGTAATCCAAGGTTGTGAATATACCTTTCTCCCTGGCGTATATCAGACCCTCAGCCCTATCATTAATATCAGCTATACCTAAGATGTTCAGTTTCTGGTCAGTAAAATTCTCTCCCAGCACAATTCTAAGGATGGCCTTACAAACCCTACCTCCACCGACAATGGCAATGTTAGAGTTTTGTAAGATTTCTCGCATCTTATCCCCTTCCCTAGTCAAATCTAAGTGAGCTAAAGTGCTAAAAGGAAGAACTCCTGTTCGTATCCAAATTGAACTTCAGCTCCTAAGGGAAAGTCCTTGATTTTATTATCTGATTGGGAACGTCCTTGACTGCTTCCGGAAGAATCTTGGGTAGTCTTATATTGAAGCGTGATCCCTGGCCCCGTGTTGAATCAACTTTTATCGATCCACCATGCTGTTCCACGATCTGGTTGGCGATGAAGAGACCGAGCCCTGTTCCCCTGTGCCCCTTTGATGAGAAGAATAGCGTAAACATATTCTCTTTCGTTTCTCTATCCATGCCGATGCCGTTGTCATGTATGTCGAAGATAATGTGATCTTTGTCTTCTTCTACACGGAAAATCACCTTATGCAGCTTATTGTCGGATTTGTCATCCAAACATACATCTATCGAATTTTCAAGGATGCTAACCAGCCCTGAGCTGACAGTCTCGGGATCTATTTCAAAAACGCCCACAGATTGATCAAAATCACAGACGAATTCGATATGGTGTTCTTCCGCTTTTGGCTTAATGATTGAAGCCACTTCGTTTGCACAATCTAAAACATTAATTCGTGTCCAGTTCAAATCCCTTTCTTTTGTATAGTAAAGTATATCCAGCATCATATTTTTAATGCGGTTAACCATCTCTTTAATAGTTTGACAGGCATCATTGATCTGTTCTCTATTCCCTTTTTTTATGCCTGCTTCAAGACGGTAAATACCACCATCCATAGAAGTCAACATCCCCCTTATTCCATGCGACGTCGAGCCCATCAAAAGGCCAAGTGATGTAAGGCGGTCCTCCAATTCTCGTACCTGGGTTATGTTGGTAGACATTTCCATGACCTGGGTGATCTCACCGGAGACACCCCGGATAGGTGCTGTCCAGGTAAGAACATTATATTGCTCTCCGGATTTTGCCGTTACCACCTCCTCGGTTTGATGTGGCTCTCCATCCTCGAAAGTAGCTTGGACCGGACAATTGATGCATGGTTCAGTCCTGTGCTTATACACTTCGTAGCAGTACGATCCTAAATGATCGCCAACGTCCCCCTTTCCCTATTGTATCTTCGGTGCTCTGACTCTAACCCGTCCAATACGTGCAGCAAGTGTCCCATGTCAAGGGCTGACCCCAAGTCTCACTCCCGTCATTTTGGGAATTCATGACCACTGCACCCCAAAATTGGCATCTGAAGTAAGTATGGC
>CAZMUW010000044.1:0-8437 GCA_964569645.1 uncultured Desulfobacteraceae bacterium
ATTGCAATAGGGTTGTCAAGCAAAAAATATCAAGTCATATGGAATATGCTATACCAACTTTCATGCTTCGTAACAATATTCACAGACCTTGTACCATTTTTCACAAGCTAAAACAAGTAAAAACCCTTTGTCAAGTGTTTTTTTTACACTTTTTTACACTTTTTTAAACTTTCTAATTTGACAGCGTTCAATACGAATTCAAGTTAAGTGCCTAAAGTTTAAAATCTTGATAATCTGCGTTCATCTGCGGCCAAAAGTAGTAGCATAAGCCCAGCTTTGTCAAAATAGTACATTCTCCGGATTTAGGGTTGAGATTTTTATATCAATATGGTAGAAGCAATCCTGCTGTCGAGTAAAAATTAAAAAGGGAACAGAAAGTTTTGACAATACTGAATATAAAAACAGGAGGAGAAGGATGGAAAAACCAAAGGTTCTCGTTATTGATGATGATCCTGATTTGGTTGAAAGCATCAGGATTACCCTGGAGGCCAACAATTACGAGGTATACAGGGCTGAAAATGGTACTGAGGGCCTCAGGTTAGTAAAGGAGATTCACCCGGATCTTATTGTCCTTGACGTGATGATGGATACCATAACAGCAGGATTTCAGGTTTCCTACAAACTCAGAAGCCGGGATCCACAATCTGAATACAAAGAATATTCAGATATCCCCATCATCATGCTCACCGGAATATCCCAGAAGATGCACATGAAATTCTCTACCGAGGCCGATGAAGACTTTCTGCCAGTGAATGAATTCATAGAGAAGCCGATCCGGCTCGAGGCCTTACTGGCAAGGGTGAAAAAATTGACTAAAAGGAACTGACAACCTCTATGGGAAATCCCGCCCCTCAGACAACAGGGGCTTTTTTTCATAAAATAGACGGTGAGGATCCTCTTTCGAAACAAAGGTGGTGGATCGTTTTAAGATGGCTCCTGGTGGGAGTGGCCATCCTGGCCACCCTCATAGGGAATCAGCTCATTCACCTCCAAACCCCAAACCTTACCGTCCTCTTGCTTTGCGCCATACTTGCCCTGCTCAACGCCCCCTCCCATTATTATTTCTTTGTTATCAAGAAGAAAGATCCCCATTTAGATTCAAAGCTTATTAACAGGTTCACCTATTTCCAGTTTGCAATTGATTGGGTTTTTATCACCCTTATCTTCCATTATACCGGCGGGATTGCAAGCCCTCTTCTCTTTTACTTTCTTTTTCATGTGATTCTGAGTGGTGGTCTGCTGGAAAGACGGGCCTATTTGCTTTATGTCACCTTGATCGCCCTCACGATCAACTTGTTAGCCCTTTTGGAATTGGCAGGCTATATCCCTCATTTCTATGGTTCATCGTTCATATCCCGGGATGTACAAAATAATCCATTCTTTGTTTTGATGCTTCTCTTCTTTTTCAATACGGTACTCTATATCTCCAGCTCTTTTATTGCATTATTGATTAAGCGCTTAAGGGAGAGGATAGTGCAGCTTATGGGAATTCAGCAAAAGCTTGAGCAAGACAATCAGGATCTTAGATTACTAAATGAGCTTGCCAGGGGTATCAGCTCTACTCTTGGACTTCATCCAAGACTTGACTTTATCTGCAATAGTATTATGGAGGTCATGGGATTGAAAGGGGTTTCCATCCGGCTGTTAGACGAGAAAACGAACCGGTTGGAGGTGGCATCTGCCTGTGGGCTGAGTGAAGCTTACCTCAATAAGGGACCGGTGGACGCTCACAGGAGCCTGACAAAGGCATTAGAAGGAAAGCCATACTTTGTTTTGGATGCCTCCACTGATCCGGCGGTTCAATATCCTGAAGCGGCCCGTAGAGAGGGCATTGTAAGTATATTGGGCTTTCCCTTGAAAGGAAAGGAAAAGGTTATCGGCACACTGCGCTTATACACCAGCAAGAGAAAACACTTCAGCCAATATGAGCTCAGCTTTCTTTGGGCTTTATCCAGCCAGAGTGCTATTTTCATAGAAACTGCAAAGATCTATGATGCCATCGAGAAACAAGATGAGGCCAGAAGCGAGTTCATTATGCTGATGAGTCATGAGTTGAAAGGACGATTGATGGCTACCCAGGGTCTCCTGGAGGTCATGCTGAAAAGGTATGTGGGAAGTCTGACTGAAAAGCAGGAGGAGCTGATTGAACGGATCTACAGGGGCATAGAATCCTTTAAGGAAGTATCTAAAGGACTGATGGACATCTACCAGTGGGAGTCACGGAAGCCGGATGTTAAATGGGTCCCTCTGGCAATAAAGGAGCAGATCCAAAAGGTGGTTGATATGTTTAAGGCAAGTGCCCGGGAAAAGGGATTGAGCATGAATGTCTCTTTGCCGGATGAGGACCTGATCTTGATGGGAACCGAGGAAGAGATAGAGAACATCCTCAATAATCTAATCACCAATGCCATTAAATATACCCCTAACGGTGGAAGCATCTCCTTAAGCCTTTCTGATTCAGGAGGGCAGGTGATCATCATGGTCAAAGATACAGGGATCGGAATAGATGCTGAGGATGTCCCTAAGATATTTGATAGATTCTTCCGAACCCGGAAAGCTAAAAAGATTGACCCCTATGGAAGGGGTTTAGGTTTGCCCTTTGTTAAAGATGTAGTAGAAGCGCTTGGGGGTACCATAAGAGTGAAAAGTGACAAAGGAAAGGGCACAGAGTTTGTCCTTACCTTTCCTAAGTCGTAGGGAACAAAAAGTATCAGATCAAATCTTGTCTGAAATTGTCCGTAAAACAGGGGTTCAGGGTCAGGTAGGCCTCACAAAATACGCTATTCGTATCGGACTTATTGATTTATATCTGTGGGATTAGTGTTTGCTGGGTTTGTTGTGTTCATTGAGTTAGTAGGGTTTTAACGCAAGAAACACAACAAACACAAGAAACTCAATAGACACTAGAACTTAGGGGCTTCGCCCCAATTGGAATGTTGGAATAATGGAATGATGGGTTTGGGGAAATGGGATATTGAGATAAGGAGAGAATTCGCTCTTGACAACGAAGTTAATAAAAAAGTATCTTTCCTTCAATATCAACATTCCATTATTCCATGTACGAGGCATAAACATCAAGCCTCATAAAATCCACCTAATTTCAATAAGTTGTAGAATTTCCGAGACGTTTAAGTGCCTAAAGTTTAAAGTGCCTAAAGTTAAAGGAACAAAAATGACCATCACATGCTTTAGGCCAGTTTTTATTGGTTTAAAAATGGGATTTCCTATTACTATCAAGTTAGGATGCAGATTTTCGTAGATGCTCGCAGATAATTATTCTATTAGTTCTTTATATTAAAAATCTTGACAATCTGCGTTCATCTGCGGCCAAAATGGGATTTCCTATACTATGAACTTAGCGCACCTTTACAGTTGAGGGCTTCGATACCTGGTTCAGCTGGATTAAGGAGAGGGCCGGCAGAAAGGGTAGTTGATGGAAGCAATCAGGGCTTGCGTACAGATAGAGGGAATTGTTCAAGGTGTGGGGTTCCGCCCCTTCGTCTACGGACTTGCCCTAGAGCATGATCTTAAGGGTTGGGTCCTTAACGATGAAAAAGGGGTCACAATAGAGGTTGAGGGAGAAAAGGATAGGGTGGATGGATTCCTTTCAGGGCTCTCCTTTCCCCCTCCCCTTGCCATGGTAGAGAAGACCGCTATACTATACCTTCCACCTTTGGGTTATGATGGCTTTGAGATAAAAGGCAGCAAAGAGGGCCAAGAGAGGCTTGCCTTGATCTCTCCTGATATTGCCACCTGCAAGGATTGCCTGGATGAGCTCTTTGATCCCCACGATCGCCGCTTTCATTATCCCTTTATCAACTGCACCAACTGCGGCCCCCGCTTTACCATTATTGAAGATATCCCCTACGACAGGGACAATACCACCATGGCTCCGTTCATGCTGTGTCCTCTTTGCAGTAGAGAATATCATGATCCATTGAATAGACGTTTCCATGCCCAACCCAATGCCTGCCCTGAGTGCGGGCCAACTCTAAAACTCTTTGCTAACTCGGAAAAAAAGATCATTACCCATGATCCTATAGGAGAGACCATTGCGTTCCTCAAGATGGGTAAGATTGTAGCTATAAAAGGGCTTGGAGGTTTTCATCTTGCCTGCGATGCAACCAGGGAGGATGTAGTCTCCCGCCTCCGGGGCAGAAAATACAGGGAGGATAAGCCCTTTGCCATAATGTGCAGGGATTTAGAGGTGATTAAAAGGCTCTGCCTCTTGGATGGCTTATCAAGAGAGCTCCTTGAAAGCAAAGAAAGGCCGATTGTGATCCTCCCCAGGAGAGCAGGTGCAAGGATAGCCTCATCCGTTGCCCCCTTTCAGAGAACCCTTGGGGTGATGCTTCCCTATACACCACTCCATCATCTTCTCTTTGCCGAGGGAGTTGATATCCTGGTGATGACCAGTGGAAATGTAAGCGATGAGCCCATTGTCTTCAGGGACAGAGAGGCCTTTGACCGGCTGGAGCAGATAGCCGACTTCTTTTTGGTCCACAACAGAGAGATCCGCACAAGATGCGATGACTCGGTGCTTAAACCCATAAAGGGAACGATTACCTTTTTAAGGAGGGCAAGGGGGTTTGCACCATCTCCCATCAAATTGGGGAGCGATGGAAAGAGCATACTTGCCTGTGGAGCAGATCTAAAGAACACCTTTTGCCTTACAAAAGGCGACTCTGCCTTTTTGAGCCAGCACATAGGTGATATGGAGAACTTTGAGACAATGAGTTCCTTTGAGAAAGGGGTAGAGCTCCTCAAGCAACTATTTCAAATCAAACCCGAGCTTGTCGTCCATGATCTACATCCGGACTATCTTTCTACCAGGTATGCCATGGGTCTTGATGTATTAAAGATAGGGATTCAGCATCACTTTGCCCATGCCTTGAGTTGCATGGCGGAGTATGGCAGCGTTGGGCCGGCACTGGCAGTGGTGCTGGATGGAACAGGATACGGGGAAGATGGTACTGTCTGGGGTGGGGAGTTCCTGGAGGTAACCGTTAGTAGATACAGACGCTTAGGACATCTGAGATATATCCCCCTACCAGGGGGTGATAGGGCGGTGTGGGAGCCGTGGCGGATGGGGGCAGCCTATCTTGAAAGGATCTATGGAGATCTTGATGGACTTAACATACCTTTTACAAAAGGGCTTGACTGTGAGCGATGGTCCCAGATAAGACTGGCTATGAGGGCTCAGATAAACTCCCCCCAGTGCTCCAGTATGGGAAGGCTCTTTGACGCGGTGAGCGCCCTTCTTGGCGTGAGGGAGACGGTGAATTACGAAGGGCAAGCAGCAGTAGAACTTGAACAGATGGTAGAGGAAGGGGAGATGGGTGAGTATCCCTTTGAAATCCTCAATGAAAATGAAACTCTGATCATCAACCCCGATCCCATTATTGAGGCCATCGTAGAGGATATAAGAAAGAAGGAGAGTCCTTCCATTATCTCTGCCCGTTTCCACAATTCCATAGCCAGGGCTATATCCCAAATGGCTAAGGGCATGAGAGAGGAAACTGGTTTATCCGATATATTCCTCAGTGGTGGGGTCTTTCAGAATACCTTTCTTCTCGGCAAGGTATGGGATATGCTTAAAGAGGATGGTTTCAAGGTTTACATTCATCAAAAGGCCCCTTCAAATGATGGGGGTATATCGCTTGGACAGGCCTTCTATGGAGTTAACAGAGGGCATAGGGCATAGGGCATAGGGCAGAGGGCATAGGGCAGAGGGCAAAGCGCATAGCGCATAGGGCATAGGGCAGAGGGCAGAGGGCAAAGCGCAGAGGGCATAAGGCATAGCGCATAGCGCATAGGGCATAGGGCATAGGGCAGAGGAGAGAGGACAGAGGGCAGAGGAGAGAGGGAGGAATAAAAACAGTCCTCTGGCTTCAGACATGCGGAGCAAACGGAGATTAGCTATGTGTTTGGGTGTACCTGGTAAAATTGTCTCTATAAAGGGGGATTTCGCCGAGGTTGACTTTGGCGGTATCGGAAGAAGGGTAAGCCTTCTGATATGTCCTGATGTTAGTGAAGGGGACTATGTGCTTGTCCATGTGGGCTTTGCTATTCAGAGACTTGATGAGGAGGAAGCCCTGGAGACATTAGCCCTTTTTAAAGAGATAGAAAGGGGTTATCTTGAGTCAACGGAAGAGGATAGATGAGGGGAATCGTGCCTCCATCATGCTGAGGGAGATCTCCCGACTTGTCGATGGACACATCCGTCTTATGGAGGTGTGCGGTACCCATACAGTATCTATCTTCCGATCCGGGATAAGATCTCTTCTGCCCGAAGGGATAGAGCTTATATCCGGTCCAGGCTGCCCAGTATGTGTAACACCTGTAGGGGAGATCGATAGGGCAATTGCCCTGGCACAATTAAAGGATGTGACCCTCTTAACATTCGGTGACCTGATGAGGGTTCCGGGAACTCACTCATCCTTTAATCAGGAGCGGGCGATGGGCAGGGATATCAGGGTAATAACCTCCCCTTTAGATGCCCTTGAGATCGCTAAGAGAGAACCACAAAGAAGGACAGTTTTCTTTGCGGTAGGCTTTGAAACCACCTCACCTGCCATTGCTGCTGCTGTCAAAGAGGCAAGGAGAAAGGGGATAGCCAATATATATCTCCTCTCCTGCCAAAGGCTCATTCCCCCCGCTATAAGGGCCTTACTTTCCTCAAGAGATGCAAAGATAGACGGCTTTATCCTCCCTGGCCATGTGAGCGTGATAATCGGGAGAGCTCCCTACTCCTTTATTGCCCGCGAATTCTCCCTCATGGGTGTAATTACCGGGTTTGAGGCCCTCGATATTCTGGAAGGCATATACATGCTCCTTTGCCAGAGGAAGGAAGGGCGATCAGAGATAGAGGTCCAGTACGCAAGGGCGGTGAAAGAGGAGGGAAATCAACTGGCCCTGGAGATAATGGAAGAGCTATTTGAGCCTGTCAATGCCCGTTGGAGGGGTCTGGGCATGATCCCGGAAAGTGGCCTTACACTGAAGGAGGAGTTCAAGGAAATGGATGCAGCTCTGGTATTTGGCATTCCCTATGAGGATAAAAAAGATCCCCCGGGTTGTCTCTGTGGCGAGATCCTTCAGGGTCTTAAGAGCCCTCCGGATTGCCCCCTTTTTGATACAGGGTGTACCCCGGAGAACCCTGTAGGTCCCTGTATGGTATCATCGGAGGGGAGTTGTGCCGCCTTTCACAGATACGGGGTTTCCGGATGAAGAAAGACAAGATACTGCTCGCCCATGGGGCAGGGGGAAAATTGAGTCATGATCTTCTCAAGGAACTGTTTCTACCCTTTCTCGAAAATGAGATTCTTTCTTCCCTCGATGATAGTGCCATAATACCCACCGAGAGATCCAGGCTTGCCTTTACCACCGATTCTTATGTAGTGAAGCCCCTTTTCTTCCCGGGAGGTGATATAGGAAGACTTTCAATCTGTGGAACGGTCAATGACCTCGCCATGGCAGGGGCCAGGCCTTTGGGGATCTCAGCCTCATTTATCCTGGAGGAGGGTTTTTCTACAGAAGATCTTGAGAGGGTTCTCTCCTCGATAAAGAAAGCAGCTATGGAAGCAGGGGTGATGGTAGTTGCAGGGGACACAAAGGTCGTGGAGCATGGGGCGGCAGAGGGGCTTTTCATTACAACATCCGGAGTTGGGATTGTCCCTGAAGGGGTAGATATTAGAGGCTCAAATGCGATGCCCGGTGATAATGTCATCATTAACGGCCCCATTGGTGATCATGAGGTGGGTGTGCTCCTTGCACGAGGGGAGTTCTCCCTGAAGGGGGAGATAAAGAGCGACTGTGCCCCCTTGAACCGCCTTGTGCAGGCGATGTTAGAGGCGTGTAGTGATGATATCCATGTCTTAAGGGACCCAACCAGGGGTGGGCTTGCCACTGTCCTCTGGGAGATTGCCAATGCATCAAAGATGGGGGTTATCGTGGATGAGGAAACGATAAAGGTGGGCAAAGATGTAAGAGGGGTATGTGACCTGCTCGGATTTGATCCTTACTATCTGGCCAATGAAGGGAAGCTCGTTGCCTTTGTACCTCAAAAGGAGGCAGAAAGAGTCCTTGATGCAATGAAGGCAGACCCTCTGGGCAGGGAGTCAGTAATAATAGGCAGGGTCGTGGAGGATAACCCGGGAAAGGTTCTTCTCAAGACAAGGATAAGAGGTCACAGGCTTCTTGAGCCCTTAAGTGGTGAGCAATTCCCCCGGATCTGCTAAACGACCTTCCTATTCCTTTTTCGTAACCGTTCACGGGTTCAGGGTTCACCGCTTCAGGGTTGCTTTTCTTTTGTTAACCTTCACTAACCTTGAACGTTGAACCGCTCAACCCAGGTCATACTCTTGCGGTTGTTTAATTTAGAGCATATGCCCCTGGGAGGGGAAGGGTAGATGTGGGTAATAGCAAGCCCCCTTGACGG
>CAZMUW010000045.1:0-8343 GCA_964569645.1 uncultured Desulfobacteraceae bacterium
AAAAAATGATCAACGTTGATTCAAAGTTGAAGTGAATTTCAAATATATTTGGCTATACTTTAGGATCGAATAATCATATGGTATGATCTTTTGCCACTTACCGGACATCCATTCCATATTTACTTGAAGGTGGAATAGATTTGCGGTATATTCAGATCACTGCTAACCAGGTTTCTTAGGGGAGTGACTGTTATGAGAGAAAGGATAGAAAAAGCCTTACGTAAGAGTGATGCGGAATATACGGAAATCCGAATTGAAGGCGTAACTTCTTCATGGGCCAATTTTAGAGGGGAAGAGCTGGACAATATCGGCTCGTCCAGGACCTTGGGCGGGATTGTGAGGGCCCTTGTAAAAGGTGGCTGGGGCTACACGACCTTCAATGATATCAGTGCCCTTGAAACCAGAGTGAGGGAAGCCTGCGAATCCGCTCGATTAGCAGGCAAAGAAGAAAGTAGGTTTGCTGAAGTGGCACCGGTTATTGACGAGATAACAGCGACTTTGGAGAAGGATTTTCGACAAATCTCGCTGTCAGAGAAAAAGTCGGTCATCGAGGAGTATAACAAGATTATTCTAGGTTACCACGACAAGATTGAAACATCGAATGTTAGCTATAGCGACAACTTCAAAAAAGTTTGGTATGGCAATTCGGAAGGAACTTACATTGAGGATGAGCGACCTGATGCAGGTGTGGGCATATCAGCCACTGCCAGGGAGGACGACAATGTCCAGCGAGGATTTGAGAGTGTCGCAGGTAGTACCGGCTTCCAGATCATTGAAGGGTTGCAGGAGAAGGCAGAAGCGGCTGCCAGGCGTTCTGTGGACTTACTTTCCGCACCGCCGGTTACAGGCGGGAAATATACCGTAATCGTAAATCCTCGATTGGCAGGGGTTTTTGCCCACGAAGCGTTTGGACATTTGAGCGAATCGGACCTTGTATATGAAAATGAGCGCTTAAAAGAACTTATGGTTCTGGGAAAGCGCCTCGGCTCGGATATCTTAAACATCATCGACGACGGCACTATCAGCGCTCAAAGAGGCACGCATAGATATGATGATGAAGGAGTAAAAACCGGAAAGAATTACTTAATCAAGGATGGCATTTTGGTGGGAAGATTGCATTCCCGTGAGACCGCTGCCAAAATGGGCGAGCAGCCCACAGGCAACGCCAGAGCTATTGGCTATCAACATCAACCGATTGTGCGCATGACCAATACCTACATCGATAAAGGCGATGCCACCTTTGAAGATATGATAAGAGATATAAAGCTGGGGCTATATGCTATAGATATGGTCGGCGGTCAGACGGCCATGGAGATGTTCACCTTCAGTGCTGCTTGCGCTTACATGGTCAGAGACGGCAAGATAGCGGAGTTGGTCAGGGATATAGTGCTGACAGGTAACGTCTTTGAAACGTTGATGAATATTGATATGATAAGCGATAAAATAGAATGGCCGCCAGTGGGCGGTGGCTGTGGAAAAGGTGGGCAGTCACCCCTGCCCGTAGGATTGGGGGGTCCGCATGTCCGTATTCAAAACGTTGTTGTAGGAGGTAGGCAACAATGATAGTAAACCGGTTGATCGAAAAGGCGATGAAGAAAGCCCAGGGCGCACAAGCGGCTTTGGGGCAAAGTGAATCCACAAATGTGTCTTTTGAGAACGACAGGCTCAAATCGGTTAGATCCTCGCAGAGCACTGGGATGAGCGTAAAAGTCATCGTGGATGGCAAAATAGGCTCATCCCACACCACAGACATAGACGATGTGGACGGTGTCGTAGCGAGGGCTTTGGAAGCTGCGGAGTTCGGCAGCCCAGCGCATTTCAGGTTTCCAGGTCCACAAGAAGGACCGGAGGTGAAGGTCTATGACGATGCTGTGTTACCTGTGACCAAAGAGGATATGGTACGCATTGGCGAGGAGATGATGACGCTGGTGAAAGAGTATAACTCCGACATCCTTCTAAGTTCTGGGGTGAGCAAGAATGTAAGCAAAGGTCAATTTGTCAGCTCTGCTGGTATAGAGTTTTCTACTGAGACCACAAGCTTCTCTGTTGGGGTTAATGGGCAGTGGATACGGGGAACCGACATCCTCTGGGCCGGACATGGTTTCGGATGGAAAAAAAGAGAGATTGACCACGTTGGGATTGCCAGGAAAGTTATTGAATTATTCAGGATGGCAGAGAACATGGCTCCGATCAAATCCGGTGACATGCCGGTTATTTTCACACCAGAAGGGGTGAATGTGCTCCTTTTGGCCTTGACATTGGGATTCAATGGCAAGAACGTATTCTTAGGCTCCTCCCCCCTTACAGGCAAATTGGGGGAGAAGATCGCTGATGAGAGGTTTTCTATTACCGATAATCCGCTGCTTGATTATGCAAGCAGCAGCGGCAAGTATGACGGGGAAGGAGTACCTCATCAGGTCACTTCACTCATTGAGGACGGCGTATTGAAATATTTCCTTTACGACCTCGACACGGCAGGCAGAGCAGGTAAAGAGACTACTGGTAACGGTGTTGGTTGTGATCCTACGAATCTAATCATCAAAGAGGGTGATACGTCTTATGAGGAAATGGTGAAAAATACCAGGGAAGGTTTGCTCGTTCATGATGTGCTGGGCCTGGGTCAAGGCAACCCCATCAGTGGAGAGTTTTCCGTAAATGTCCAATTGGGCTACAAGATAGAGAATGGCGAGATTATCGGACGCGTAAAGGATGTTATGCTGGCAGGAAACACCTACGAAGCCCTGAAAAATACCGCTGCTATCGGCGATAAAGCCGAATGGGCTGGCGGCTCTCTTTTAACCCCGCCAATACAGATTGCCAGGCTGAGTGTGGTAGCGAAGTAAATTGTTCCGGCTTCGTCACCCTAACCGTTGCCGAAATATTGGCGGGGGCCCTCTAAGAAATCTCCTGGAGGTAGGTACGAACTTGTGAGTAGGTATCCGGGGCCACGACCAGGAGATGATCATCTATCCTTTGCCCATCTAAGTATTCGTCGAGGAAAAACTCGCTCCCGTCCATTTTGTAGATCTTTCCTCCCGCCGCTTCAATAATGACACGAGCCGCAGCGAGACCCTGATAGGACTCGTTGGCAATGACAGCCGCCTCGGCGCGACCCATGGCAACATAGCATATGTGAGCAGTGGTGCATCCCAGATCGCGGATTTTGCCGGGAAATGTGGGATGGTAATAATGGTGAAATCGGGAGTAGGTGAGGAGAAGACTCTCGTCGTTAATATTTTCCTGGGCAGAGACGCGGATTTCCCTTTTTCCCCAGAAGGCTTTGGATCCTGCCTGGGCGTGAAAAAGATCGCCGGTTGCAGGCATATAAAACACGGCTAAAATGGGCCAAAAATTCTCGAGGAGAGCCAGGGAGATGCCCCAGATAGGAATTCCAGCCTGAAAATTGGCAACTCCATCTAATGCATCATAGATCCAGAGGTGTCTCTTTCCCTCATGGGTGTAGCCTTTGTTCTCTTGAGTGTTCTTAAACACCTGATGTTCAGGAAAATGGGCATGGAGTTGATCCTGATAAAAATCCGTCAGATGAAGCTCGGCCTCTGTGACCAGCTCATCATCGAATTTAACATTGGGATTACCTTTGCCATAATAGGAAAGTGCCTCCTCTCCTGAACGACGGATCACCTCCATTGCAAACCGGGTCAAATCCTCAATCCCATTACTTTTTGAGGCCACCATTTATCCTCCTTTTAAAGTGGGCTTCAGCCAACGGACCACCATTTCGGCAAGATACCGCCTGGCCATGGCGATCAGAGTATGATAAAACTTACTTTCCGATAAACAGAGAATAGGAAAAAGAGGGTTGTGTGTCAAGTATTTATTGACACGGTAAAGTCAAGCCGAACCTGGCAAGAGGATGAAAGTGGTGGGATGTGGTGAATTATTTCCTATTCATGAAAAAGAACTTGCAATTAATATTTAAAGACCTTATTATCGGTGCCTGGGGGGTGAGTATTTTGGCTGAGTGAGAATCTCCATAAGACTCATGCCCATTTATATAATGGTTTCACTATCATTACCCTAAAGGAGATTGCGTTATGAAGAAGAAATTAATTATCGGGTTCGGGCTTTTAGTTCTTATTTTTCTTTGGTCAGTGGTTTCTATATGTCCTGATTGGCTGTGGTTCGGAAATCTAAACTTTTCGTCTGTTTTCTGGACGATGCTTTTGAGCAAACTTGGGCTTGGCCTGGCGGTTGGGCTGGTTTTTATTCTTATCATATCCCTTAACTTCTACGCAGCAAAACGGTTGATCCCCGGCAACGGGCCAGAAATTGCCTTTAAGGCTGAGGGCGGTTTATTTTCCCAGGTTGGCCTTTCAGGCAAGGCCTTAAATTATCTCTTCATAGCCTTTATTCTGCTTATCAGTTTCTTTATTGCGTCAAAGGGCTCCGACCAATGGGATATGGCCCTGCGCTTTTTTCATCAGCAACCTTTTGACACTACGGATCCTATCTTTAACCGGAACATAGGTTTTTATGTGTTTTCTCTTCCCTTTTACCTTTTTGTCCAAAACTGGTTATTAATTTTTTTCATCTTAGCTGCCCTGCTAACCATGGGTTGGTATCTGAAAGGGGGTGGCCTTCAAATAATTGGTGAATTTACTCCAGGGGAAGGCAAGCCAATGTCTATGCCTAAGATTACCATTGCCATAAAGGCCAGGAAACACTTTATCTTTCTGGGAGGAATAATTGTTATACTCCTGGCCTGGGGTTATCACCTGAAAATATATAACCTTCTGTATTCTACACAGGGCCCTGCTTTTGGTGCCAGCTATACCGATGTCCATATCAAGGTCCTGGCCTATAGGATTTTGATCATTGCCTCCCTGGGCCTGGCATTGATCCTTTTTTTTAACGTCTTTAAGCCCAGGACGAAATTAATCTGGTTAAGTGGAGGGATCTGGATAGGGGCTGTATTGGTGTTTGCGACATTTCTCCCCGTCCTGGTACAAAAATTTGTGGTTAAGCCCAATGAATTAGACAAGGAATCGCCCTACATAGCTTACAATATTGATTATACCCGTAAGGCCTATAATATGGATAAGATAAAAGAGGTAGATTTTCCGGTTAGCGATAAACTAAGTTTAGAAGACATCAAGAGGCAGAATGTAACTATTCAAAATATCAGGATCTGGGATGAACGTCCATTGCTTCAAACCTACAGGCAGATTCAAGCTATACGGCTCTATTATGATTTCAACAATGTAGACGTAGATCGTTATGTAATCAATAAACAATTACGGCAGGTCATGTTGGCCGCTCGTGAGTTAGTAGTAAATCAACTTCCTCCCCAGGCAAATACCTGGGTCAATAGACATCTGATTTATACCCATGGCTACGGATTAGCCTTAAGTCCGGTAAATGAGGTGACCAGCGAAGGACTTCCACGTCTCTTAATCAAAGACCTACCGCCTTCCTTTGACGCTGACCTGAAGATAGAGCGTCCGGAGATCTATTATGGAGAAAGGACTGATGAGTATGTTCTGGTAAAGACTAAAACCAAGGAATTTGATTATCCCAAGGGGGACAAGAATGTCTATACCATTTATCAGGGGAGGGGAGGGGTCCACATCAAATCTTTTGCTCGAAGGCTCTTATTTGCCCTTGAATTTTCGGACCTCCAGATACTGTTTACTACTTATTTAAGCCCGGAGAGCAGAATAATGTATATTCGCCGGATTGAAAGGCGGGTAAGATTGATTGCTCCATTCCTTGATTATGACGGCGATCCTTACCTGGTTGTCTCTGGGGGAAAGCTCTATTGGATTCAGGATGCATACACGACATCTAATATGTATCCCTATTCTCGCCGATCACGTAAGCATCTTAAAAATAAAAAGCTCAACTATATCCGGAATTCAGTCAAGGTAACGATTGATGCCTATAATGGGGATGTATCCTTTTACATGATTGATGAAAAGGATCCCCTTGTTAAAACCTACTCTAAGATATTCCCTGATCTATTTAAGCCTTTCAATGAGATGCCTGCCGATTTGAAAAAGCACATCCGGTACCCCAAGGACCTCTTTAAGATCCAGGTGGGTATATACAGCACGTATCACATGAAGGATATCCAGGTCTTCTATAACCAGGAGGACCTCTGGCAAATTCCTGATGAGTTGTATGGCGATAGCCGGCAGGAGATGGAGCCTTACTATATCATTGTAAAACTGCCCGAAGAAGATAAGGAAGAGTTTCTTCTTATGCTCCCTTTCACCCCCTCCAAGAAGGATAATATGATTGGCTGGCTTGCGGCCAGAAGTGATCTACCCAACTACGGAAACCTGTTGGTCTACAAATTACCCAAGGATAAACTGATCTATGGACCGATGCAGATTGAGGCCAGAGTGGATCAGCAGACGGATATTTCCCGGGAGCTGAGCTTGTGGGGTCAGAGAGGTTCTCGAGTAATCAGGGGCAATCTTCTGGCCATTCCTATCAGTGACTCATTTATCTATGTCGAGCCGGTTTACTTAGAAGCAATACAGGAAGAGAAAGAAGTGCCCTCAACAGCATCACCTCCAGCGAGAGGTTTTAAAAAACCCCTGGGAAAACAGGCTCCAGGTTCTCCAGCACTGGATAAATCAAGATCCGCTTCCTTACCGGAATTAAAAAGGGTTATTGTCGCTTTTGGCAATCGCATTACCATGGCGGAAAATCTTGATAAGGCCTTAAGCAGTGTATTGGAGCCGGAAATATTCCCCAAAGAAGTGGCTTCCCCTCTTATTCCCCAAACTCTGAATATCTATAATCTAGGGGGATTGGCCTTAGAACACTATAATAAGGCCAAAGATTATTTACGCCAGGGGAATTGGGCTGCATATGGGAAGGAGCTGGAAAATCTAGAGGAAGCCCTAAAAGAAATGTCCAGGATAACAAGGGAAAAGAAATAATGTAATCGTACAGCCACAAAGCCACCCCAGTACGATCTGCCGGACCTACCCCGGTGAAATTCGCTTCGCTCCTCATTGACATGAATTTCACGGGGCAGGCGGGGTAAACAATTGAAAATTGACAATTGAAAATTTACAATTGGAATTGGTGCCTTTGTGCCCCTGGCCCAGACCTGGCATGCAATGCTTAGCTATATTATATAATATAAATAGATACCATAGAAATTGCACTATATGCTAAGGAACTCGCGCCAGGGCAGGCTTAGTGGCTGAACTGTTATGAAATAATAAGGATTTTAATGAGGCGTGAGATACTGAAGAGTCGTCATATTATGATCTCCAGGACCCCCCAGCGTTAGGAGAAAAATGATTGAAACCCCTTATACCAATCTCCTCCACCGACCCATCATCATTAACCATTTTAATGCCCTTTTCCTCTCTTATTTCACCTATCAGGTAAAGGGGTGATGGCCTTTTATCCTTGAACAACAACTCGAGATCCTGAACCTTTGCTTCAGGGACGGTTAGCAATAGGAGATAATCCTCTCCACCTGAAAGGGCGAGGTCAAGTGGATTGAAATTGGCACGAGATGCAAGTAGCTTGAGTTCGGGAGAGAGAGGAATCTTATCCCTAAAAAGCATTGCCCCGACAGCGCTTTCTTTACAGATATGGCCCAGATCCGAAAGGAGTCCATCACTCAGATCGATCATGGCACTGGCAAGTCTTGAGGTTGCTATAATCCTTCCGGTCTCAATCAAAGGTTTTGGCTCATTGTGCGCCTTGAGAAAATAGCTGCCAATAGAGTTGGGGGGTGATATCTCATTTTTTAGAATCTTAAGTCCGGCGGATGAATCCCCGACAGTTCCAGTAAGATAGAGCTTATCTCCTGGGCCGGCACCAGATCTGTAGAGCACCTCATCCTCTTTTGCATCACCAATCAGGGAAACATTGATAATCAATCTATCGGGTGAGGCAACCGTATCACCTCCCACTATATCAACCTTGTAATGCGCACAGATATCCTTCATGCCTTTGTATAAATCCTGAATTAACTCAACATCCATTTCAACAGGAATGGCCAGGGAGATAAGACAATAAAGGGGCCTGCCACCCATAGCAGCAATGTCGCTTAGATTTACGGCTATTGCCTTCCAGCCCAATTGATAAGGGGTTATCTTATCCCTTAAGAAATGGGTATCCTCAACCAGCATATCAGTGGTAAAGAGTAAAACCCGGCCAGAATAGGGACCAAAGACAGCACAGTCGTCACCAATACCCTTAATAACACCTTTCAGAGAGGTGATACATCCCTCCTCGATAGATTCTATAAAACCGAATTCCCCAATCTCATTAAATTTCAAGGCCCTGTCTCCTTTCTAAATAGTGCTTGACCGAAAACCTCGTAAAAAAGATTTTCAATTTTACTCAGGT
>CAZMUW010000046.1:0-8281 GCA_964569645.1 uncultured Desulfobacteraceae bacterium
TCGCGCCAGGGCGGGCCTGTCTATCCTGTCTAAAAAATGGGATTTCCTATACTATCAAGTTAAAAGCGAGGGCTTGTTGGGCTTCTACATTATGGTGTATTTTGGGCCTCCCCCGCCCTCTGGTGGTACCCAGGTGATATTCTCAAAAGGATCTTTTATATCGCAGGTTTTGCAATGGACGCAGTTAGAAAAATTCAACTTCATCATGGGCTTACCTGTTTCCTCATTAATTTCCATTTCATACACATTAGCGGAGCAAAATCTTGTGCACGGGTTTTGGTATTGTTCCTTGCACGTAGTATAGCAGATATTGAGGTCCGGTATCTTGAGATGGGCCGGCTGTTGCTCCTCATGGATTGTGCCTGAATAATACACATCCGACTCTTTATCAAAGGTTCTGGCTCCGTCGAATTTAATGAGCCCCCTTTGTTCATCGGTAGGTGAATCAGTGCCGTAGAGATCGATCACCTTTTTTTGATGGGCAAAATCAGGTTCAGCAGAGAGCCTTGCTTTTAGGATCCGTCCACCTAAGATATATTGGAACCCTGCTTTCATGAGGCCTAACCATAAGCCTTTCTGGAATGCCTGGTGAAAATTGCGAACCTTATAGAGCTCTTTGCCTATGTAACTCTTGTAAAGGGATGTTTCATAGTTTGCAAGGTAGGCTGCGGAGAAATCACCTTTAAGAAGGGCCTCTAAAATCGTTTCCGCAGCGAGCATCCCGGATTTCATAGCGATGTGAATTCCCTTGAGCTTTTGGCTGACGAAGAGGCTGGCTGAGTCCCCAACAATGACACCGCCGTCAAAGGCTGTTTTCGGAATAGAAAAATATCCTCCCACGGGGGCAGTTCTTGCACCGTACTGGATTAGTTTGCCATCTCTCAGTATCTCGGCGACGAAAGGATGGAGTTTGAACTTTTGGAATCCGAGATGGGGATCTAGAAATGGGTCTGCCCAATCCAGGCCGGTCAACAAGCCGACTGAGACCATGTTGTCTTTCATACCATAGACAAATCCGCCGCCATAGGTATTGGCTTTCAGGGGGTAGCCCATGGTATGCACCACCTGGCCTGTCTCGAACCTTCCCTCAGGAACTTCCCAGACTTCTTTGACTCCGGCTACATAGGTCTGAGGGTTTTTCCCTTCGTCTAAGCGTAGTTTCTTAATAAGGCCTTTTACTAAGCTTCCCCTTGTGCCCTCACCAAATACGGTGACCTTTGCATGCAAATCGATCCCTGGTTCAAAGTTTGACTTCTTGTTACCCTCTGCGTCTATTCCCTTGTCCCCGGTCCTCACGCCGATAACCGTATTACCTTCATACAGGATCTCTGTTCCGGCAAAACCGGGAAAAATATCAACCCCATTTTCCTCAACCAAGGTACCGAGCCAGCTGGTCAGCTTGGAAAGTGAGACGATATAATTGCCGTGATTATTGAGCGGGGGAGGGGTGATGGGGGATCTAATACGGCCGTTTTTCGTCAAGAGGCAGACCTCCTCCTTGGTAACCTCACCTTCAAATGGAATATCTTTCTCCAGAAAATTTGGAATGAGTTCTTTGAGGGCGCTGGCATCCATGATGGCCCCGGAAAGGTTATGTGAACCAACATCAGTCCCTTTTTCCAGGAGGGCAATCATGATTTCATCGAGTTTTTCCCCTTTTCCCTGTTGCTCAACGCTTCGGTTGTGTTCCTTTATGAGGTTCGAAAGATGAAGCGCCCCGCTGAGGCACGCTACACCTCCACCAACAAAGAGCACATCTACTTCCATGATTTCTCTTTCTTCTTCCACTATTCAACCCTCCAACTGTTTGCAAGCCATTGTAATAGTTTTTTGTCCTGTGGATTCCTGGCAGGCGGAATACCGAACGTAATTATCCAAATCTGTCTGTGCGATCTATTCTCTACGAACCGTGAACAGAAGACCCCGCCTTTCAAGGCGGGGAGAATTCACTCACACCTTTTTTGATCTTGGTCCAGCTTTGAGAAGCCTTATACCATGCACCCTCAATTTGCTGCAAGACAATTTTTGGTGGTCACCGCTCTGCTTTTTGCTTGACTGATCTTGAGTCCATGGGATATGTGCTACCAGATGAGGGGACGGCTGTGCCTCAGATGTGACCTCCGGCTCCTGTTGACAAAGCCCATTTTACCGCCAAAGAAGGAGTTGTTAAATGAATTCGTCCCGGAAAATATAGAGTCCGTTCCTGAAAAGGAAGGAGTCTATCAACTTCTGGATGAACAGGAGAATGTTCTTTGCATCAAAGGGACAATGAACTTACAACAGGAACTGCAAGATAAATTGGAGGTTTATGAAAAGGCTCGCCTCTTCATGTATGAGTTGGAACAGATGTATACAAAGAGAGAAAGTGAGCTGATTCAGCAATACTTGCAGGAACATGGCGAAATGCCGGGGGGAGGAGAAGACGAACTGGATGATCTATTTTAATCCTTCTTGATTTTCTACCTATTTTTTTCTATTGAGATACACCTCTTCTCCTATTTCTTCCAAAATCTATTAGCCCTTCTTTTAGACCTATCTCTTTAAAGACACCTTGATAGAATTATTTTTTTTCAGTATTATAGCTGACAGAAAAACCCTTATCTGATTTTCCCAAGTATTTTTTTCTGGTGCAAAAAAGTATGCTTCAATTATTTTTGATTATTGCGATACTCTTTTTCTCTGTCATGATTCATGAGTGTGCTCATGGTGTGGTTGCACTATGGTTTGGTGATGATACTGCAAAAAGAGGAGGAAGGTTATCCCTTAATATAATGAGACATATAGATCTTGTGGGTACAATTATTTTGCCATTGATTTTGCTTTCCTTTTACCTGATTACCGGATCAGGTATCATCTTTGGTTGGGCCAAACCTGTTCCTGTTATGGTAAGCAGACTAAGAAATCCTGCCAGGGATTACACCTTTGTCTCCCTTGCCGGCCCCATATCTAACATCCTCTTGGCCTTTGCCTTTGCCCTTATATTACCTTTCTCAATGATGATTTTTAAGGAGCATGGTATCTTTTTCTCTATTACAAAATTCATTTGTTTTTTTGGTGTTAAGATAAATATTATTTTAGCAATGTTTAATCTTCTCCCAATTCCCCCTCTGGATGGTTCACATGTGCTCACCTTTCTGCTTCCCTATCCTCTTTCGGTCAAGTATCAGGGGATAGCAAGATATGGTATCTTAATAATCCTTATCCTCATCATTACAGATACCTTAAAATACCCTTTCCTGTTTGCTGATTATCTTTCTCGAGCACTACTTAGCTGGATGGGTAGTGTAGGGCGTTTTTTTGGGTAGGCGGGATAAAGTGTCTATCTGTTAACATTATTATATGGGGTGAGTGACGGGACTTGAACCCGCGACAACCGGGGCCACAACCCAGTGCTCTACCAACTGAGCTACACCCACCACATTGTACTTTTTTAACATACTATTTACTGGTTGGCAACCGGATATTTTTGTTATTTTTTTAAAGAGGCATGTTAGTGGAAGATAATAAGAATTTATTTTTTAGGCAGATACCCTCTGTGGATTATCTATTGGGGTCATCTACTATAAAAAGGATCCTATTGAATACTCCGAGGGCTCTGGTTTTAAGTGCCATTCACCAAGTTTTGGATGAAGTTAGGGGAAAGATAGAAAGAACACGGACAGGTGATGAATTGCCAGGTTTAGAGTTAAACACTGTAGTTGATCAGATAGTAAAAAGGGTATCAATCCTATCTCAGCCAAGCCTAAGACATGTCATCAATGCCACTGGAGTTATTTTGCATACCAATTTGGGACGATCTCTCTTATCAAAAAGGATTATCGCCAGGTTTAACTCCTTAGCAGGTTGTTATAGCAATTTAGAATATGATCTAAGGACTGGAAAAAGGGGCAGTAGGTATGTCCATGTGGAAGATATCCTTATGGAGCTGACCGGGGCCGAGGGATCTATGGTGGTTAATAACAATGCAGCTGCAGTTCTAATTGCCTTGGACACTATGGCCAAAGGTAGGGAGGTCATAATTTCCAGAGGTCAATTGGTGGAGATTGGTGGTTCCTTTCGGATACCTGAGGTCATGAGGAAAAGTGGGGCGAAGATGTTTGAGGTAGGAACTACCAACAAGACCACTATTAGTGATTATGAAGCTGCTATTGTGCCAGATACAGCTCTTTTACTTAAGGTTCATACAAGCAATTTTCAGGTAGTCGGGTTTACCGAGGAAGTAGGATTAGAGGAGCTTGTTGGGTTAGGAAAAAAACACAATCTTCCTGTAATGGAGGATCTTGGGAGCGGTTGCCTTATCGATTTTTCCAGGTATGGACTAAGAAAAGAACCGACAGTCCAGGATTCTGTAGCAAAAGGAGCAGATATAATCACCTTCAGTGGTGATAAAATGTTGGGTGGACCACAATGCGGGATAATTCTTGGAAAGAAAGAGATTATCTCGGCTATAAAGGCCAACCAGTTGAACAGGGCTCTCAGGATAGATAAATTAACCCTCCTTGCACTTCAGGAAACCCTTTACATGTACAGAGATGAGGGCAGGGCAATTAGACAAATACCTACCCTCAGGATGGTATGCCAGTCCTATCAAAGTTTGTGCCGAAAGGCGAAAAGATTATTGGATCTGATTGGAAAAATAGATCGAAATAATTTTTTATTAGGCCTATGTGATGGTTTATCTCGTGTGGGTGGTGGCGCTATGCCTTTAGAGGAAATACAGAGCAGGCTTCTTTGCATATCTCCCCGAAAACTTCCAGCCCCTTATATAGTAGAATTCTTGAGATCTTATAACCCACCTATTATAGCACGACTTGAGAAAGACCGCATTTTACTGGATGTAAGAACGATCCAGGAAAAAGAGTTAAAGATCGTTTCTGAGGCCATAAGAGAAATATCCGCGAAAAGTGCAGTCAGTTAACTAAAAAATTGCGACACCACCTATTTCCTTAGACAATCGGCCATTAAATACTTTCTTTTAATTCCTTCCCAGTGCGAAATCTGACAACCTTGCTGGCTTTAATCTGAATCGGTTGCCCAGTCTGTGGGTTTCTCCCGGTTCTTGCCTTTCTATTGACTACTACAAAGGTCCCAAAGCCGGCTAAGGGAAGTCTGCCCTCCTTTTTTATGGCTTCTTTTGCAATAGTGAGGAAAGCGTTTAGGGCTCTTTCTGAATCAGCATTTGTTAACCCAGCACTCTTAGCTATCCCTGTTATTAGTTCTGCTTTAGTCATAGTACTCCCTCCTTCTTTTTTTAATTTTTAGATACTAAAGATGGCTTCAATGATTATTACTGTCCTTCCCCCCTTTCCCTATAAATTTTCTTTTACGATCTATCTAAAAAGCTTAGATAGTCAATTGTTTTAAAATATCAGATCTCTTTCGGGAAGATATGGCAGAAAATATTAATATTTTTAAATATTCAAGAGATAGCGGCCTTTTTAGCATAGTGAGATAGCAATTTCAATAAAAAACATCGTAAATCAACAATTTTTTTTTAGTCCAGACTTCCTCAATCTTGCTCCAAATTTTTGGACATATTTCCCATTGATAAAGCATTTAAATTTAAGCATTCATATTTCTTGGTTAATTTGTCGTATAAAATTGCTTGTGATTTCAATTTGTTACAAATTCAACCTATTGCGAATGTCCAATTTTACTGGCCTTGGTTTATATTCTAATAATAACTATTTAACTAATAGACCATTTAACCATTTGACGAACTCTGTAGTTTCTAACATATAATAAAAAGATATTTTAAATCCATAATATTAACAAAAATATATCAGAGTTAACGTCTCGGAAATTCTACAACTTATTGACATAACAGCATTTTTAATGGAACATCTTTCATGTAGTCCAGATGGAATAATGGAATGGTGGAATATTGGAATGTTGGTTTGAAAAAGGAAGTTACTCATTTTAATGCCTCCTTGTCAAGAGGAATCTTGCCAATCCCTCACCCTGTGAACTTGTCCTCCTTCTCTTTGTTCAGGACAAGTTCACAAAGCGAAGGAGGACAAGTTCACCCTCTCACCCATTTTCCCAGAACCCATTATTCCATCATTCCAGTATTCCAGTATTCCAATTGTGAGCGAAGCGAGCTAAGTTCATCAATTCATTATTAAAATAAATTTTAATATCTCAACCAGTCAGCAAGAGGCAAATCCAGCATTGACAAATGTATATTGAGATTGTAAATATTTGCAGCAGGTATTTAATCTTTAATAGGGCAAATTAATGGATAATATTATTGCAAAAGCACTTAAAGAAGGCCTGAGGGTCAAAGAGGATTTTATTAATAAAAACACCTCCAAATTGATACATCTTGCTGAACATATTTCTAAGACCTTTAAGAACGACAGAAAGCTCATGATATGTGGTAACGGAGGAAGCGCAGCTGATGCCCAACATCTTGCTGCAGAATTTGTTAATAGATTTCAGTTAGAACGCCCTCCCTTACCAGCTTTAGCCCTTACTACCGATACCTCTATTATTACAAGCGTGGCCAATGATTATAGGTATGAGGAAGTTTTTTCTAAGCAAATTAAGGCCCTTGGCGTTAAAGGAGATATCTTGCTTGCCCTTTCAACTAGCGGAAGGTCAGGAAACATTCTTACTGCCATAATAACTGCCAAGGAAAAAGGATTATATACCGTTGGTCTTATTGGAGGAGATGGTGGAGAGATGCTCAAATTGGTAGATTTGGCCCTGGTGGTTGAAAGTGACCAGACCCCTAGGGTTCAAGAGGCCCATATCTTGGCCGGACACATAATCTGTGAGTTGGTTGATTATATCCTTTTCCAAAAAGACTCCTCTGTATAACTAAGAATTTAGGGGCTTCACCCCAATTGCAGTAATGGGATACCGGAGTCGTGGGTGCAATCGTTATTTGTTATTCGAATAACTAATAAAGAATAACCGATAACGCAATTGGATGGCATTAATTGATCACCACTAGATGTCTTCATAACTCAAGATCTTTAAATTTATGTCAAGTTTTTATTACACACTAAGGTGCAAGTAATGAGTAGATACTGGATTCTAGTCTCTGGATACTGGATAAACCAAGGAATGCCTTTTTTATGCCTATCCAGCATCGAGTATCCAGCATCCAGCATCGCTTCGCCTCAGTCAATGGGATTATGATTCTCCTCAACTTGTCGGTTTGAGGCGAAGCTTCGCTGTAAGATCACCGATTTCAATGAGTTGTAGAATTTGGGTATAGTTGGTATTAGGGCTTAAATAGAGAGTTAGCAACTTTGGGAACTAAAAAATGGACAGATTGAAACCAATATCCTTAGAAAATATCCAAACCTATTCCCTCAAAGAAAGGCCAAGCAAGGTCTCGGTAATGGATTTCGGGTCGAGCTGGATAGCAGGTGGCAAGATGAGCCTTTGGTTGGAGAGGCTGCCAAATATCTTAGCAGGAAGTGATTTTAGAAAGTTGGTTAATAGATTAGCAATGGCCGTAAAGGAAAAAAAGACTATCATAGTAGGTATGGGGGCTCATGCCATTAAGGTTGGGTTAAGTCCTGTAATCCTGGATTTGATGGAAAGGGGGATAATTGTAGGTCTGGCCATGAACGGTGCCGGTATTATACATGATTTGGAGGTGGCCATGGTTGGTGCCACATCAGAGGATGTAGACTCTGAACTCCCTCACGGCAGATTTGGAATGGCTAAAGAGACAGGAGAGTTTCTTAACATGGCAATTAGGGAAGGGGCTAAAAAGGGGGATGGGTTAGGCTATTCGGTTGGGAAGAATATTCTCAAGGCATCCTTTCCTTATAACAAGTTTAGTTTATTAGCTGGAGCCGCGAGAATGAATATTCCCCTTACAGTGCACGTAGCTATAGGTACGGATATTATCCATTTTCATCCAGTTGTAGACGGATCTGCAATAGGAAAAACTTCACATCTTGATTTTCGAATCTTTGCCACCTTGATCTCACAACTTGAAGGTGGTGTATATATTAATCTTGGCTCAGCGGTTATCTTGCCTGAAGTATTTTTAAAGGCCCTTACCCTTGTCAGAAACCTGGGGTTTAATGTCAAGAGATTTACAACAGTCGATATGGACTTCATAAGACATTATAGGCCTATGAATAATGTAGTTAAGAGGCCAACATTAGAGGGTGGTGAGGGATTTTCACTAACTGGGCACAACGAGATTATGTTTCCCCTGCTTGTAGCAGCCCTGATTGAAACTTTAGAGAATAATTAAATTTTTGGTAACGTTCAAAAGGTTGTACATGCTGACAATCTAATGGACCGAATTTCA